>JAYSWI010000543.1:0-3449 GCA_043718125.1 Flavobacteriales bacterium | reverse complement strand
GGCTGCTATGGGTGTTAGAATTATTCCACTCGTGGCCAGCGGTGGGGGTTATGATGTGGACAAAAGTTTGGAGTATTTGATGCGTTGTTGCGCCTTGGCCACCAATGGTACCTATGCTTTCTTAACCAACCACAGTGGGGTTGGTGGCAACCATACCGCCCCCAGCACGGACAAGTATGAGGTGGAGACTTTGAATGCGCTTTTGCTGCGGGTGATAGATGAATATCTGCTGGTGCCTGATTGCAACCTGCAGCAGTTTCTGGCACAGCAGCAGCCACAGGACACAGCAAGCGCAATGACCGTTATAGAACCAATTTCCAATGATTCTCTCTATTCTCTTCTTGACTCAACAGCAAATAATTTGTCGCCATTGTCGTCAGAAATTGTTGTTTTGAAATGTTATCCAAACCCTGCCACAGATTATATATGGGTGCAAACCAGTGACGATGTAAAGGAATTGTGGCTGGCAGACAACAGTGGTAAGTTGATGCAAAAAATAACGCCATCATCCACACTTTTCGAAATGAATCTTACGAACTACCCAAGTGGAGTCTACTACCTGAAAGCATGGATAAATGACAAATGGCTGAGTGCTCGAATTGTTGTTGCGCGTATGCATTGAGACCAATTGCAATTAGAATAAGACTTAAGATTTGAGATATGAGATTTGAGACTTGAGATAGGAGACACAACATCAATCCCTGCGGGCTTCAGCCCGCCTATAAACAAAATGCCGATGATCTAACCACGGGCTTCAGCCCGTGGACTAGGCCCTGAACCACTTGGACTAAGCCCTGAACCACATGGGCCAAGCCCTAAACAACGTGGCCCAACCCGGCAGCCAAAGGCGCAACCCATGCGATTAAGCACTTTATGCCATTTGTGATTATGAATTAGGCCAACCTTTTTCTCTCCAAGAAATTTGCCGCTTCTCTTCTCCAAAACAGGTATGCCTCTTCCCCCTTCTCCATTAGGAGAAGGTGGCCTTCTGGCAAAAGCCAGAAGGCCGGATGAGGTGAGAAGATCCCGAAGGCAGATGAGGCAGAGAGAACACAAGTGAGGCGTCTATTGAATCGGACTAATTCATAATTGCAAGTGGTATTAGACATCTTGTCTCAAGTCTTTCTTCCATCATCTAAAACGTTACATTGCGCGCCAAACATGTAAGAGTATTATGCAGAAGCAACAACTTGGTTTTTGGCAGATATGGAATATGAGCTTCGGCTTTCTTGGTATTCAGATGGGCTTTGCGCTTCAGAATGGGAATGCTTCACGCATACTCCAGAATTTCGGGGCCGATGTGGAGGAACTTTCGTGGTTCTGGCTGGTAGCGCCACTCACTGGTATGATAGTGCAGCCAATAATAGGCTACTACAGCGACCGCACTTGGAATAGACTTGGCAGAAGGAAGCCTTATTTTCTAGTGGGCACTATCATTTGTTGTTTTGCATTGGTCATTTTACCCAATTCGGGCGGATGGTTTACAGCCAAGTCCGCTTTGATGATTGGGGCGGGAATGCTGATGCTGATGGATGCAAGCATCAACGTGGCAATGGAACCGTTTAGGGCATTGGTGGCGGACAACCTGCCCGACAATCAACGCACTTATGGCTTTACGATCCAAACCTTTTTGATAGGAGTGGGGGCCGTGGTGGGTTCGTGGATGCCGGCTTTTCTGCACGGCTGCCTTGGTGTAGCCAACGAAGCACCAGCAGGCCAAGCTCCTGACAATGTGATTTATTCCTTTTATATCGGGGTGGGCATTTTTATCGTCACCATATTGATTACAATTTGGAAAACCCATGAATACAATCCGCAAGACTATGAAGCCATACATGGCAAGCCGGAAGCAAGCAAGTTGGGTTTGTTTCAGATATTCAAAGACTTTGCGAAGATGCCTGCTACGATGCGCCAATTGGGTCTTGTTCAGTTCTTCTCGTGGTTCGCTTTATTTAGCATGTGGGTGTTTACCACACCTGCTTTGGTGCAGCATGTTTTTAAAATACCGGTGGATGCCGGAGGCCACCCCATTGGCGATGTGGCGGCTAAAAGTGCCAGTGCGGCTGGTGATTGGGTAGGAATTCTTTTTGGAGTTTACAATGGCATAAGTGCAATTTATGCTTTGATGCTTCCTGCCGTTGCCAGAAAATTAGGCAGAAAGCGCACCCATGCAGTATCGTTATTTATAGGTGGGTTGTCTCTTATTTCTATTTTCTTCATTCATGATAAGTGGATGCTGATGCTGCCTATGGTAGGCATTGGTATAGCATGGGCAAGTATTCTGGCTATGCCTTATGCAATATTGGCGGGTTCTATTCCTGCGGGTAAGATTGGTGTTTATATGGGCATCTTCAATTTCTTCATCACCCTTCCGCAGATAATAAGCGGTGTGGTAGGCGGCCCTGTTGTGAAGCATTTCTACAATGGACAAGCTATTTATGCTATTGTGTTTGGCGGTGTGTTTATGCTTTGTGCTGCGCTTACGGTCACTTATGTAAAGGAACAAAACGTTGTTCGAATGGATAAGAATGTGTAGTAAATTACTAAGCCTATCTAAAGCGGGTATTTTTGTCTCCTTACTTATAGAATGAAAAAGCAAGTATCAATAGAGCCATTGGTTAGTTCTCAACTATCATCCATTTATGGGCCATTCAGTATTGAGGCTTATGAGAGTGGTTTGGAACAAATGCCACACCTGATGCTTAAGAATATTGATTTGAATGGCGATGTTGTAAACCTTCGCATACACTCTGAGTGTATGACGGGCGATGTGTTTGGATCCACACGTTGCGATTGTGGCGAGCAGTTGGCCTCAAGCATGAAATATCTGGAAGATCATGGTGGTATGCTCATCTATCTGCGCCAAGAGGGAAGGGGAATTGGGCTTGTAAATAAATTGAAGGCATACAACCTGCAAGATGAAGGGATGGACACCATCCGGGCCAATCATGCTTTGGGTTTCCACACGGATGAAAGAGATTTTTCGGTTGCTATTGCAATATTAAATTCAATGTCGGTAAAGCAAGTGCATCTAATTACCAACAATCCTGATAAGATGGATGCCTTTGCCAATTCAGGAATTGAGATTGTAAGTCGAATACCGATTATGATAGAACCACGACCGGAGAATAGGCATTATCTAACGACCAAGAAACAGGCGTTAGGGCATTTGTTGAATGTGTGATGCAAAAGCGGCATAAGACGCACAATAATGTGTGGGTGCAATTTGAAATTCGGACAATCAATTGAGGCGTATTTCTAAAACTTAACCCAATCAAGAATACTGTTAGTGTCAAATTTCATAGCTTCCCTTTCAATTGACCCGAATGCTTCGGTCATCGCAGAAATAATGTAATACTACCTAAAAAATAGACCATCGGTTAAGTTTGAAAATTAAAACCGATGTATATGAAAAAGACAAGAAGAAAATTCACCTCAAAATTCAAAGC
>JAYSWI010000542.1:0-3455 GCA_043718125.1 Flavobacteriales bacterium | reverse complement strand
ATTTGCTGCAAGTGCAGAAATTGCAGCATCTGCGGATCATGAAGATGTTTTGGACGCAGTAAAAACGGCTGCTGCCATCATTCCAGTAGCAGCACCATCGAATTTGAATGAAGCTATTGCGCACGTTTCAGCAATAAAAGGTGGTGCATTCGAGCTTTCGTTTTACGAAATGGTCACAATGGGCAATGGCATTCATGCCAACAACCCGATGCTAAGTGAAACTCCAGATCCTATCACCAAAGTGACATGGGACAATTATGTTTGTATGGCCACATCGGATATGACCGCAATGGGCTTACAGACCTACATCGGACAATGCGATTGTGCTTCGATGGTAAAAGTGACTATTGAAGGAAAGTCCATTACACTTCCTGCATTCCCCACACCAGGTCAAAAGCAAGGAACACTTGCCATTGCGCTTGGATTTGGTAGAGGTGCAGGTAATGAAGAAATAGGAAAGTCAGCCTATCAAACTGGAGAAAAAGGATCACATTTAATGAATGGAGAAATGCGCATGCCTATTGGTCAGAATGCATATCCTTTCGTAAATATTACCGGAGACACTGCCGTCTATTCTTCATTAAATGTAACTGTTGAGAAGACCGGTGAAACTTATGGCATAGCCACCACCCAGATGCACAACACGGTGATGGGCCGCGACTCGGTGGTGAAGGAAACTACCATAGCAGCATTTCTAACTGAAAAGGCAAGTAAAAAGGGGGAAGCCTCTTGGAACGAAGCGCATACTTTGGCGGTGCACAAGGACATCAATAAGGACGGAGTGATAGATGTGCGCGATCGCGAGCATATCAGTGAGGCTGACCTTTGGCGCGCTCATCCGGTAGAAGGAGTGGGACACCGTTGGGGTTTGACTATTGATCTGAACTCTTGCATTGGTTGTGGCTCTTGCATCACTGCGTGTCATACAGAAAACAATGTTCCTGTTGTAGGTAAAGATGAAGTTTTGCGCCATCGCGATATGCACTGGTTGCGCATTGATAGATATTTCTCCTCAGACTACAGTACCGTAGAAGAAACAGCGGAAGCCAATCATGTAGGCACCATCGGTGCTTATCGCATGATGGAAAACCCGGAGGAAAATCCTAAAACAGTGCACATGCCAATGATGTGTCAACACTGTAATCATGCTCCTTGCGAAACCGTATGTCCAGTGGCCGCAACTGTTCACAGCAACGAGGGATTAAACAACATGGCATACAACCGCTGCATTGGAACGCGATACTGTGCCAACAACTGTCCATACAAAGTGCGCAGGTTTAATTGGTTCAACTATGTGGGCAATGACAAATTTGCAATGGTGAATCCGGCACAAGATGAAATAGGCCGTATGGTTTTGAATCCAGATGTTACAGTGCGATCACGTGGTGTTATGGAAAAATGCAGCATGTGCCAACAACGCATACAGTCAGGAAAACTAGAGGCGAAAAAAGCAGGAACACCAGTCATTGATGGCAGTATTCAAACCGCATGTTCGGAAGCTTGCCCAACGAACGCTATAGTTTTTGGCGACCTCAACGATGCCAAGTCATTAAATACAAAACGATCAAATGATGTGCGTGCCTATCACTCACTGGAAGAAACAGGAGTGAAGCCAAACGTTTTCTACATGACTAAAGTGAGAAATATTGAAAAAACCGAAGCTTAAACACCAATAGAAGCAAGAGATGTTTAAAGAATCAAACGTAAGAAAGCCGCTAATACTGGGGCACAAGACCTATCATGATATCACCAATGATGTGGTGAGTCCTATTGAGGGTCCTGCACCAAGGCAGTGGAAAATTGCATTTACAATTGCGCTGATTGTCGCATTGTATGGCGTAGGTTGTTTGTTCTATATCGTGGGTGTTGGTATTGGTTCATGGGGATTAAATAAAACTGTGGGCTGGGCTTGGGACATCACCAACTTCGTTTGGTGGGTGGGTATCGGACATGCTGGTACACTGATCTCTGCGGTACTGTTGCTTTTTCGCCAACGTTGGCGCATGGCCATTAACCGATCTGCGGAGGCAATGACCATTTTTGCGGTAATGATGGCTGCAGTTTTCCCAATCATTCACATGGGTCGTGTTTGGCAGGCATACTGGACGCTTCCACTTCCAAATCAATTTGGATCATTGTGGCCCAATTTCAACTCCGCTTTGATGTGGGATGTATTTGCATTATCAACCTATTTTTCAGTTTCATTAGTTTTCTGGTACATTGGTCTTATTCCTGATTTCGCTACCATTCGCGATAGAATGGTGAAGCCAAAAATGAAAAGGATGTATAGCATTCTTAGTTTTGGTTGGAGCGGAAGGGCAAAACATTGGACACGCTTTGAAGAAGTATCGCTGGTGCTTGCTGGAGTAGCAACCCCTCTTGTATTCTCGGTTCACTCCATAGTATCTATGGACTTTGCCACCTCCATCGTTCCCGGTTGGCACACTACCATTTTTCCACCTTATTTCGTATCGGGCGCCATCTTCTCAGGATTCGCAATGGTGCAAACCCTTCTGCTCATCATGCGCAAAACGATGAAGCTGGAGGCATATATCAATCTTAAACACATTGAATACATGAACATTGTAATCATTGTAACGGGTTCGATAGTTGGCGTGGCTTATCTGACTGAACTTTTTATGTCGTGGTATTCGGGTGTTGAGTATGAATCTTATGCGTTCATCAACAGATTCTCAGGTCCCTTGGCTTGGTCGTATTGGTGCATGATGACATGCAACGTTATTTCGCCTCAACTTTTTTGGTTTAAAAAACTTCGAACCAATCTGGGCTTTACTTTTTTTATGTCTATCATTGTGAATATAGGTATGTGGTTCGAGCGTTTCGTAATTATTGTTACTTCCATACACCGCGACTATACTCCGGCAGCTTGGGGCGAGTTCAAAGCCACAAGCATTGATATTGGATTATTCATAGGAACGATAGGAATTTTCTTCACCTTCTTCTTGCTCTTTGCACGCTATTTTCCTGTGCTTGCATTGAACGAATTGAAGACTGTATTGAAGATTTCGGGCGAGAGTTACAAGAACGAACAACAGAAGCATTAAAGAGATTTATAAAAGAAAACTATGACAAATAAAGTTTTCCATGTGATGTACGATGACGACCAAAAGCTGTTGGATGCAGCCCGTGTTTTGGTGTCCAAAGGCATTCGCGTAAAAGATGTTTTTTCGCCATTTCCAATTCATGGAATCGACCCTGTAATTGGCGTTCCTCATACACGCCTTCACATAGCAGGTTTTATTTATGGCTTGATTGGCTTGAGTTTAGCCTTGTTTATGTTTTGGTTTACTAGTATTTTGGATTGGCCGATGAATATTGGAGGGAAGCCAAACTTCTCGTTGCTTGAGAATCTACCTGCTTTTATTCCAATTACTTTTGAGATGACGGTGTTTTGTGCTGCACACGGTATGGCGGTAACATACATGTTGAGAAAC
>JAYSWI010000541.1:0-3474 GCA_043718125.1 Flavobacteriales bacterium | reverse complement strand
TGTTCAACTATGTGAAAATAGAATTGAGCACACACGATGCAGGCGACACCATCACCGACAAAGACCGCAAACTTGCGCTTGCAATAGATGAAGTGCTGCAATAAAATTTACACACTTTCAATTATTTCACAACTCTCTTTAAGGATACATTCGCCCCGCTTACAATTTATGATTTGATGAAACGCCATCACTTCGAGATTTGTAATCAAAAGAACAATCTGCAATTTTCAAAATGACTGAAACACTGAAAAAGGCTGAGGTAAACGTTGCCGAAGCTTCTATCACCAGCCGCATGTCCACCTTCGACCACGAGCAAGTGGTCTTTTGTCAGGACCAAGCCACCGGCCTTCGTGCAATAATAGCAATACACAATACTACCCTAGGCCCATCGGTAGGAGGCACACGCATGTGGACTTATGCCAGCGAGGGCGATGCCCTCACCGATGCCTTGCGCCTCTCGCGCGGCATGACCTACAAAAGCGCACTTGCCGGTCTCAATATAGGAGGTGGCAAAGCAGTGATAATGGGCGATGCCCGAAAGGACAAAAACGAGGCATTGCTGCGCAGGTTTGGCAAATTTGTAAACAGCCTTGGCGGCAAGTACATCACAGCCGAAGACGTTGGCATATCCACCAAAGACATGGAATATGTGAAACTGGAAACCGACCACGTAGTAGGCCTACCGGAATATAATGGCGGCAGTGGCGACCCAAGTCCTGTAACTGCTTTTGGCGTTTATATGGGTATGAAAGCGAGCGTAAAAGAACTTACAGGAAACGATTCGCTTGCTGGTAAAAAGATAATGGTGCAGGGCGTTGGACATGTGGGCGAACACTTGTTAGAACACCTTGTGCGCGAGGGCGCAGAAGTAACCATTGCCGACATCTACGAAGATCGCATCAAGGAGATGATGGCCAAATACAACGTGAAAGCGGTGGATGTAAATGCCGTTTATGAAACGCCAATGGACATCTACAGTCCATGCGCACTAGGCGCAACGGTCAATGATGAAACGTTGCAAAAACTCAAATGCAGCATCATTTGTGGCGCAGCCAACAACCAACTGAAGGACGAAGTGCTGCATGGAGAGGCCGTTTTGAAACGCGGAATTTTATACGCTCCTGACTATCTCGTCAATGCAGGTGGAATAATAAATTGCTACTGGGAAATAATTGGATACAACCGTGCGGCAGCTATGGCGCAAGCAGAAAACATATACACCACTGCACTCAACATATACAAAAAATCGAAGCAAGAAAACATTCCTACCTACCTCGCTGCCAACCAACTTGCAGAGGCCCGCATAGCAGCTATCGGAAAAATAAAAATGAAATTTTGAGTGGAATGAATAAGGTAAAGCTTACCAATTAACTATTCTCCTACAGCAACTAGATTCTATATAAAAAAACATGCTCAACAGAAGACACATCCGCATCAAAGTGATGCAAATATTATTTGCTTATTACAGCGATGAAAACTCCGACATCGTGCGGTATGAAAAAATGCTTTTTGAAAGCTTCGAGCGTTTCCGCGATTTATACATTGCACTTTTAACCTTGTTGCCGGAGATGCAATCGAAGGCAATAGAAAAAATCGAGGCGGGCATGCTCAAGAAATTGCCCACAAGAGAAGACCTGCACCCCAATGCGAAATTTGTCACCAACATCCTGGTGCGCATGTTGGCCAATAGCAAAACGTTGAATAAAGTATCAAAGGAAATTCACATCCGCTGGAAGGACAATGACGATTTGTTGAAACAAATTTTCAAAGCAATAACCGAAACCGCTGACTACAAAGAATACATGGAAAGCCCACAGCGCGGTTTCGAGCACGACAAAGAATATTTGATACGCTTCTTGCGCAAATCAATGATCAATTTCGAATTGCTGCAAGAGTGGATTGAAGAACAAGGTATCTTTTGGAATGACGATCTGGACTTGGTCAGCAGCATGGTTTTACGCACGCTCAAAACAATCAAAGAATCGGATGATGACTTGGTACTAATGCCACTTTGGAAAACCGATGATGACGAAGAAGAATATGCACGCGACCTGTTCCGAAAAACCCTCATCTTGGGTGAAGAAAGTGAAGCATTGATTTCTAAAAACTCTCCAAATTGGGAAACAGAACGCATCGCATTGATGGATCTTATTATACTAAAAATGGCATTGGCCGAGGCCCAAACTTTTGAGAGCATCCCGCTGAAAGTAACTATGAATGAGTTCATAGAATTGTCCAACTATTACAGTACTCCTAAGAGCAATGTATTCATCAACGGAATATTAGATGCCCTGTTTGCTCAACTGCAAGCCAACGGCAAGATCAAAAAAATAGGAAGAGGTTTGGTTGAAAACTAAAATGCACACAACACCACTTTTTAGAGGCTTTACATTTTCTAAAACTGTGTTGGCATTTGTGAAATTCCATCTTGGATTTTGACACCCGAGAAAACACTTTTAGTCATTCTTGGGCCAACCGCAATTGGAAAAACTTCCTTTGCCATAGAGGTAGCCAATCACTACAATACAGAAATCATTTCAGCCGATTCGCGACAGTTTTTTAAGGAGCTTAATATTGGTGTAGCCCGACCCAGCCATGAGCAATTGCAATCGGTCAGGCACCACTTTATCGATTTTGTTTCCGTTCAAGAACATTATAGCGCAGGCATGTTCGAGCGCGATGCTCTTGCTGTTGCTTCCCATTTGTTTGCTACCAAAGATTTTGTGGTTTGCGTGGGAGGAAGTATGATGTATATAGACGCATTGACAGAAGGTTTGGACGACCTTCCTTCCGACAAGCTGCTGAAACAAAAATTGATACAAACATTTAATGAAAAAGGACTGGGCTATTTGCAACAAACCCTGCTCCTACTCGACCCTGAATATTGCCATGCAGTCGATCAATCCAATGCACACAGACTAATAAGAGCAATAGAGGTATGTACACTAACAGGCGAAAAATACTCCACCCTGCGCAGCGGAAATAGAAGGCCAAACAATTTCAAGGTTGTGAAAATTGGGCTTGCTGCAGACAGAAAATATTTGTACCAACGCATCAACCAAAGGGTGGACGACATGATGCAACAAGGCTTGCTCAAAGAAGCGGAATCACTTTTAAATAGCAAAGATTTGATGGCACTAAACACCGTTGGATATAAAGAGTTGTTTGAGTATTTCGACAACAAATGCACTTTGGAAACAGCCGTGGAAAAAATAAAACAGCACACCAGAAACTATGCAAAACGCCAACTAACATGGTGGCGCAAGGATGAAAAAATAAATTGGATAAACATCACAAATGAAAAACCGTTACTGTCTCATGTCTTAAGTCTTATGTCTTAAGTCTTATGCCTCATGTCTTATGTCTTATACCAATTGTAAATAATACACAGTCCGTTGTTTCTCATCGCCTCACTTGTATTCTCTCCGAAAGGAGAGAAATGGCTGGCCTATGTATTATTTACAATTGGTATTA
>JAYSWI010000055.1:0-8047 GCA_043718125.1 Flavobacteriales bacterium | reverse complement strand
CAGCGATATGCTTGGCTGGTTTGGCAAAAAATACCAGCCTGAAACAGTATTCTATATTCTTAAAAGCCTCACATTTTTCTTACCAGCTGAAAGTAGTTTTATACCCGAGTCGCTTGACCAAACCACATGGGAGCAAGTCAAACAAAAAATGGTTGATGAGAGTTTGAAGTTTAGTTTCTAATACCATTTGAAATTATGAAATAGTCCGATTCAATTGACGCCTCACTTGTGTTCTCTCCGGTGGAGAGAAAATGGTTGGCCAAATTCATAATTGCAAATGGTATAAAATGAAATAAAGCCAAGACTTCAACTTCAGTCGAATAAAAACAAAATCTATTCTGATCCTTTCGCAGTTTACAAGTAGTAGTTTTATCAACCCTCTCGCAAGTAATGGTTCATCAATTATTCACTGGTGTTAAACCCAGCGGGATGACCTGTTTGTAGAAAAGATGATAAAGAAATGAATAGAACCCCAGCGGGTTCAATGTTTGGATTTAATGTTCTAGCTATAAACATTGGAATTCTTCGGATTCCGTCTTAGATACTTGTAAACTGCGAAAGAATCAGTAAATCTATCGAGCAAATAACTAGGCGCATCAGCGCATGGATCATAAATAAAACCAGCACTGCCGCACAGCCGGAAATACGAAACAACAACTCCATTCTTGCTTTGAAGGAGAATGTGGACAATCATTTCACAAGAATGAGTTTTGAAAAACAATTGGCAAGATGCATTCGCTCACAAAGGAACCATAAAGCTAAACTCATTGTCCGGTTTGTTGGCTTCTGATTCCGAATTTCATCTTTTTTTTCACCTCTGAAATAGCAGCAAACACTCAATTATTGAAAATAGTTTGAAAATAGTTCAACTTTTTTTATGGAATAATGTGCAGAACTTACTCTAGCTATTAAATGCTAATTTTTATGTTCAAAAAACAAATCACTTGCACCGCACTCGCAATGATGTTTGTATGCTGCATCGAAGCCCAAAGCTTTGGTGAAATCCACGGAAAGGTGGTAGATGAGAAAGAAGTAGCTATATATATGGCTACAGTAGTTGCCCACAATGGTGCAGATCAGATAGTGACCGCCACAGATGAGCAAGGCAAGTTTCGCCTAAAGCCACTAAAACCTGGCGAATACACACTTCGTTTTTTTATGACTGGCTATGATTCGTTGGTGATGAAAAATGTGCTTGTAGAGCCAGATCGCATTAATAGATTGACCGAAATGAGACTGAGTGAGGTTTCAGGTTTGATAGAGGGTATTGTAATTATGGATTACGAAAAACCACTATTATTTGCGCCAGGCGAACATATTGAAACCCTTACTGAAGAAGATCTTAAACACAACGCATCAGCTCCGGATGGCAACATAAAAAGGATGGTGGCTAATATGTCTTCAGACATTAAAGTTTCTCCAGATGGCGAGGAACTATACTTCAGAGGTAGTCGCGCAGGTAGTGTCATCTATTTTGTGGATGGAATAAAAATTACATCCGGATCTGTGAAAATTCCGACAAGCGGTATCCACACAGTTTCGGTTTATACAGGCGGAGTGCCTGCTAAATATGGGGATACCACAGGTGGAGTGATTGTGGTTGAAACAAAAAGCTATTTACAGGATTACTACAAAAAATTGAATCAATAACCTTTTATCATAATTTCGTTAAGTTAGGAAAACCAGCGGGCCGCCTCAGGCTAACGAGTCTGAGGCCCCCAATTGGTTTAAATAAAAAAAGAAAATAAAGAATTGTTTTTCAAACGCGACATATCAAAACTAGATGATACGGACTTGCTCCAACGATACCGCCATGACGGCAAATCGGAGTGGTTGGGTGAGCTATATAAAAGATACAGCCACTTGGTTTACGGTGTTTGCCTCAAATACCTCAAAGACAAAGACGAGGCCCATGATGCCACACTCGCCATTTTCGAAAAGCTGATTGATTCACTTTTAGTACAAGACATTTTTGCGTTTCAAGCATGGATTTCCAGGGTAACTCGGAACCATTGCTTATTGGTTTTGCGCAATGAAAATATCCATATAAAAAAACACAACAGCTACATGCACGTGGTGGGCAACGAAAACTTGGAAGAAGCCAACGAGATGCTATTTGCTGCATGGAAAGAAAAAGAATTTGACAAATTGGAATTGGCCATAGCCAAGCTCAATATGGAGCAGAAGGAGTGTGTAAGTTTATTCTATTTACAAGACAAAAGCTACAACGAAATAACCGAAACCACTGGATATACTCTTGGAGAAGTAAAATCATTTATACAAAACGGAAAACGCAATTTGCGTATTCAATTGACAGGAACAGAATGAAAAAGATGACCACAAATAGCAACATGCCAAGTTTGGAAGAGATAAAACTCTACCATGAAGGAAAGCTGGATGCTACGCGAACTTCAGCAATTGATGCCGAGGCCGCAAAGAACCCATTTTTGGCAGAAGCGCTTGAGGGCTTTGCAATATTGCCGGTATTTAATAATGTGCCGGACGTGAGTGTTTTTTTGAGTAGCATTGGCGACATGGCTGTCACCGCTTCCACCGCATCGGGCGGTGCGGCAGTGACCACTTCTTCCAAAGTTGCTGCTTGGTTTGGTGTATCAAAAATTGTGGTTTCTGCTACGCTATCAGTTGTTGTAGCCATTGGAGTTGTTTCAACAGTAGTCTGCTTAAATAAGAACCAGTCACAAAAAACTGCGAAGGCACAACAGAGCAATACAGATTTTACCCCAAGTGAAAATGACTTGAAAAAAGACCCTTCAATTGTTCCCCTGAATGAAAAGCAATTGGCCGAAGGCGAAGTACCTGAAACACCTATTGCCAAAAAACCAACACAGCAATTATCGGAGCAGGCAAAACAAGAAAATAACCTGCCTGAGAATGGCTTGTTGGGTGGAGGTAATGCTCAAAATGAGAACTACAACGATGGAAATTCTACCTCAATAAGTTCATTACAAGGCAGCAACACAATTGTTGATTCGGCCAACGCTGAAGTTGCTGAGGCCACTGCGCACAGAAAAGGAATTGCCGCAGTAAGCATCAAAAAAATATTGAATTACAAAGTGGCCGATTACACCAACATGAGGAACAATCAATGGTCGTCATTCTCAACAGAACTTGGCGGGCTTGCCGCTCCTTATGAAAACAATGAAGATCGAGAGAAAGCCGAACTGGACAATAGTTTCACAATCAAAATTGCATACATGGATTATCTAACACAATGTGTGGAAGCCATGAACACGAGCAAGTATGCGATGGCAATAGAAAAGCTGGATGTCATTGCGCAACAATATCCTGATGATGTGAACGCTCAGTTTTATTCCGCCCGCTGTTTGTATGAGAGCAAGGAATATGAAAAGGCGATTGGCTATTATGAAAAAACTTTAAAAAATACTATCCGCACTTTTAATGAGGAAGCTGAATTTTACAAAGGCAAATCATTAAAAGCACTTGGTAGGAATGAAGAAGCAAAGCAAATTTTTCTTTCTATTGTTAAAAAGGAAAAATTTTATGCGCCTCAAGCAGCCAAAGAATTGCAATAAATAACAAGCAAACCATACCTTATCACTCCTCTCTCCAATAGCCATGCACTTTGATGGTGGCTATTTTTTTCTTGAAAAATTATGGAATATTAAAAATTCTGTATCTCTATATCAGTTATCAAAATTTAAAACCTTAATTCAATGAATCCCTTTTACAAAATGAAACATGCTGCCATCATGATGGTCGCGTTATGCCTCCTTTCACTATGCGGGCAATCTCAAAATTTTGAGAATTATCAATTTGAACAATCCATCGTTCCGTATGACCCCTTGGTGGGAGCCACTATCCTTGTGCCAGACATAGCCATCGATGACATGGTGTTGCCCATCACCTTTCCATTCGAGTTTTATTTTAATGGGCAGCAATACACAAACGGATATTTAAACTCCAACGGATTTATCACTCTTGGGAATGTTGTTCCGGGCAATGGTTTTGCGACTCCCATCGCATCCACAGTTCCATACAATGGCGTGATAGCAGCTTGGGCGAATGACATCCGCTCGTTGATCAATGCACCATTACCCTCTACCATTCAGCAAGGCACATTGGGCACTGCACCAAATAGAATTGTAGTATTCCAATGGGAAAATTTTCACCCATGGGGTGGTGGACAAGACTATGAAATTAGTTTTCAAATACGCTTGTTTGAAGGCAATGGCAGAATTGAAATGAGCTACAAAACAGACTCGCAAGTATTAGAGGACAGCTTTGTAAAAGGTGCCCAAGTGGGTTTGCGCGGATCGAACAACACCCAATTTATGCACAGAAAAAATACAACAGGAACTAGTTGGAATGCCTCTACAGCAGCGACTCTCAATACCCAGTTTATGTTCTTCAGATCTACTGGCACCATACCCGGAATGCCCGCCAATGGATTGCGATTTACATGGGGCATATTTGGATGTATGACCGAAACCGCTTGCAACTATGATCCACTTGCAAGTATTGATGATGGCACATGTTGTTATAGCCAATGCGGATGCACCGATCCTGTAGCCTGCAACTTCGATGCTGCTGCCAATTGCATGAATTTGGGAACATGCCTTTATCTAGGATGTACCGACACACTGGCGTGCAACTTTTGGGAAGGTGCCGGTTGTGATGATGGGTCATGCGAATATATTTCTGCTTGTATGGATGTTTCTGCTTGCAACTTTAACCCAGCCGCTGGTTGCGATGATGGAAGTTGTGTTTATCCAGGATGCACAGATGTGGAGGCGTGCAACTATGAGCCTGAGGCAGCTTGCGATGATGGATCGTGTTCCAACGTGCTTGGCTGCATGAATCCCAATGCGTGCAACTACGATCCATTGGCTATTTGCTCCGATGGAAGTTGCACATTTGAAGGATGTACAAATCCCCTTGCCTGCAATTATGACCAATGGGCAGGTTGTGATGATGGTTCGTGTTATGGTTTATCAGGTTGCGATGACGAAACAGCGTGCAATTATGATCCACTTGCAGAATGCAATGATGGTTCCTGTATCAATGCGGGTTGTACAAATCCACTGGCCTGTAACTATAATGAATTTGCCGGCTGCGATAATGGAACTTGTAGCTTTATTAGTGGTTGCAACAATGAATTCGCGGCTAACTACACACCGCTCTCGTGTGGTGATGTTACTTGCTTATTCCGAGTAAATGGTTTTGTTTATTACGATCAGAACGAGAATGCATTTTATGACAACAGCGAACTTGGATTGGCAAGTCAAACCTTAACAATATCAGGATATGTGAATGGAGCTTGGCTTAATCTAATTGTTTCAACCAGCAATAACGGTAATTATAGTTTTTTTGATATACCTGCCGGTTTTTATACAATAACCCACGCGGCAAATGCTTTGTTTCCATTTCACACTACTCCGAATCCTGTAAGTTTAATGGTTGGGTTTACAAATGGTATTCCAACCGCTCCCCATATAGGTGTTTCAGACACAGGGGCACCTGTAATAATTAATTTCAGTGGAGACTATAGCCCTGCCGTACCCGGTTATCCATGCGATGTTTGGCACACACATTCGTTTTGCACCTGGCTTAGTGGCAACGCATCTATACACCACGCAACTGTTGATGTGGAGTTTAGCCCCCTTATTTTGGGACTTGAAATACCACTTTCAGGAACAGTTTATCAATCCGACTCAATAGTGGGCAATCACATGTATTTTTCTACACCACCACTTGTAGCCCTAGCACCAAATAGTATGCTGTGGTTTCAAGTAAGTGTGCATACACCCAATTGGGAACACATTGATGAATGGGTCACAAATTATGTTCATGTCTATGGCTATGATGAGTTTGATAATCTTGTGGCACAAGGCTATAAAGAAATAACAGTTCTAGTTACATGCGCTTATGATCCCAATGCCATTTCAACCGAACCCCGTGGCTATGAGGAACCGAATTACATTCTGCCAAACCAGAACATTGAATACACTGTTCAGTTTCAGAACACCGGCAATGCCCCAGCTACTAATGTAATAGTTCGCGACACGATAGACACAGGTTTGAATTTGAGTACATTTTCAATGGGTGTATCCATGCACAATTGTTTTATGCAATTAAATCCTGCAACGCGTGAAGCTGTTTTCTATTTCGAAAATATCATGCTGCCCGACAGCGCAACCAATGAACCGGGTAGTCATGGCATTTTTACCTATTTCATAAAACCAAATACGAACATTGCACCCAATACAGTAATTGATGGCACAGCTCATATTTATTTCGACAACAACCCTCCAATAGTAACCAACACCACATTCAACACCATCTTCGATTGCAACTCTTTCACAGGTATAACAAGCGAAACAATAGTATGTCAAGGTGATGAACTAATCATGAACGCCACACAAAACAACGTGGAAGATTACGAATGGAAATTGAACGGACTTTGGGTAAGTGATGAGTCAACTTTTGACGCATCGCAATTAGATCCCGGCACTTATACCGTTTCGGTCAAAGTGTCCAATCCATTGTGTCTGGCTACCAAGTACAAGACCATCACAATTTTAGAAACACCAACAATAGATGCAGGCACAGATATAATCATCTGCACAGGAGAAAGCACAGTGCTCAACGCAACAGGTGCAGAAAATTTGGTATGGAGCAATGCGCAAACCAATGGAGCAACTTATTTACCACTTCAAACAGAAACCATTTTTGCAAGTGCAACAAACGCGCTGGGCTGCTCAAGCATGGATGATTTAACCATCACTGTGAATGTGATGCCTATGTTGACCATGGGCGAGGCGATCACATTGTGTAGCGGAGAATCATTTGTGCTTAGCGCTACAAGCACCGATGCAATCACTTGGAGCAATGGCCATACAAATGGAACAAGTTATGAGCCACTGCAAAACGAAACCCTGATTGCCACAGCCACCAATGTATTTGATTGTGTTACGTCAGAAAATTTGAATATAACTGTGGAGCCTACTAATGTCATCAATGCTGGTGCCGATATTTCAATTTGCGAGGGAGAAACCATTACACTTTATGCCGAGGGCAATGGCGAAATTATTTGGAGCAACGGTATAGAAAATGGTGCGACATTCATTCCCACTTCCACCATTCTGCTTACTGCAATGCCTGGCTTATCCAACGCCTGTTCCACCGCTGACCAGATGTTGATAACCGTAAATGAAATGCCCAACGTGAGTGCAGGTGCAGACATCAGCATTTGTTTTGGCGATTACATCCTGCTCAATGCAACCGGAGCAAACAATTTGACATGGAGCAACAACATCACCAATGGCACTTCCTACCAACCGCTGCAATCTGAAACTATTACTGCAACAGGCGGCATTGGAAATTGCAGCGATACCGACCAGTTAAACATTACTGTAAATCAGATACCGGGCATAGACATTTCAGAAACAGGCACAATAATGACCGCTCCACAAGGCGCATCATGGCAATGGTATTTTAATGGCGAAGTAATAGTTGGTGCAACGAATGAAACATACAGTGCCACTGAGGCTGGATATTATTTTGTAGAAACAACCAATGCTGAAGGCTGCACACAGGAGTCGGAAGTGGTGTTTGTAATCAGTGTATCAGAATTTGGAAATGCAAGTGCTGTTTTGTATCCCAATCCAATGAGTGAAAATGCGCAACTGGAATTGCATGGTTTCGCAGGCACTTATGAGGCCAACTTATACAATTCAAATGCACAATTGGTGCGCAATTATTCCAACCAAACTTCGCACAAACTGAATATTGAAAAAGGAAGTTTGGCGGCAGACACCTATTTCTTAAACATTACTCAAAATGGAAAATTGGTAATAACCCTGAAACTGGAAGTGAAATAAGATTTAGAAACAACCTACCATGAAAACAAAAAGGGCCGCAGCATTGCGGCCCTTTTTGTTGTGTGGCATCGCATATTTTTCTCATGTTATACCAATTCTAATTATGAAATAGGCCAGCTATTTCTCTCCTTTGGAGAGAATACAAGTGAGGTGAATAGCAACAACGGACTATTTATTAATTAGAA
>JAYSWI010000540.1:0-3487 GCA_043718125.1 Flavobacteriales bacterium | reverse complement strand
CATCCCGCTGGGATTAACACCAGTGAATAATTGATGAACCATTACTTGCGAGAGGGTTGATAAAACTACTACTTGTAAACTGCGAAAGAATCAGTATAGTAGTTCGCACTTCAAAGAAACAACCACAACTGCTTCATTTTCCACCTTAATTATTATGTTCAGGTTACTGCGTGAGAATCCCAACCAATCATTTATTTTTCGCTCCACCAATCTTTTTAAGTGAAACTTTCTACCATTCTATTGTTGCTTCTGTGCTGCGTTGGTGCAAATGCGCAAAACAAATTTCTTGATTCGTTGCAGTTAGTTTTCAATACTAATCAAAACCTAACTATTAATGAGAAGCGTGAAATCCTAAATGAATTTGCGTTCCACCACGCTTATAGTGGAAACCCTAATTTGGGTGTGGAGTATTCCAATCAGATAATTGCACTTGGAGACATCAGCAGGAACAAGGACATTTCCGCCACTGGTTATTTGCGCAGAGCCAATAGTTATCAATTACTCTCCAAAGATTCTAGTGCGAATCAAGATTATCTGAAGGCCATAAGCTTGTTGAGCGAAGGCCTCAATTATCGCGGACTGGCCAGCATTTATCAGAACCTTTCCATTTTTCATCATAGCCGTGGTCGCTACATCGAAGCATTAAAATTACTCGACTTGGCAATTGTAGCAGCAGAGAAATCTGGAAACCAAAATGTGATTGCTTATTGCTTCAATAGCAGAGGTGTCAATCAACTTGAATTGGATATGTATCCACAAGCTATTGAATCATACTTAGGAGCGTTAAAGGTTTTTAGTGCTCAAAGAGATACCGCGAACATGGCCACAGCAGAAATGAATATTGGTATTGTATTCAACAGAATGGCGCAACCAGAAGAAGCCATCAAACGCTATCAGGTGGCTTTAGCTATGTTGTCGAACAGACCTGATTCACCTGCCCTTGCGGATTGTTATGGCAACCTTGGCAATTCCTATTCTGATATAGGAAATGTGAATGAAGGCTTTAGGTGTTACAATGAGAGCATTATTATTTCGGAAAGAATCAAATATGGAAAAGGCAAAGCCAATCAGGAATTGAATAAGGGGGATATGCTTGTTTCGCTTGGCAGACAAGCGGAGGCATTTCCCTTAATGACAAAGGCAATTAGATACTACAAAGAAGTGAACAATGCTGGAACACTTGCAGAGGCATACATAGCACTTGCAAAATGCACGCAAAGTATGGATGCAGGAGCACTCAAGTCGATTGGACTTAGCGAACAATCAACCATAGATAGCACCTATTCGTGGTTGAACAAAGCAATTGAATTAACTATACAAACCGGAAAAAAAACATTTGCATCAGAGGCTTTTGAAGAACGAAGCAAGCTGAACCAATCCGAAGGTATTTTCGAAGCTGCACTTGAGGACTATAAGATGTCCGTTGCATACAGAGACAGCGCATGGAGCGAAGAGAAAAAGGTGGAAATAGTGAGCCAAACCCTTGAACATGAAAAGGAGAAGCAGAGAATTAAATTGCAAACACAAACGGACAGACAACGCACTAGGAAAGAAGCTGCCATAGTCATTTCACTAGCTGTATTGATTTGCCTAATCATTGGTTGGGGTCTGTATAAAAGAAAGCGCGATGTAGAAATGAAATCTGCACAAATGGATTTTCAGCTTGTGCAAACCGAAACGGAGATGAAAGCGTTAAGGGCACAAATGAATCCGCATTTCATTTTCAATGCACTCAATAGCATTGCGTACTTCATACGCAAGAATGAAAAGCAAGTGGCCGATGACTATCTGGCAAAGTTTGCGCGTCTCATGCGCATGGTATTGCAAAATTCTGAACACAAACTTATAAGCCTCGATAAAGACATGGAGACACTCACACTCTACATACAACTCGAACAGCTGCGCATGAATTATGCTTTTACATTTACATTCCAACTTGATGAAACTATTGATATAGAAAATACTCTAATACCACCGCTGCTACTACAACCCTTTGTAGAAAACTCCATCTGGCATGGATTCAACCACCTGAATAGAATCGGTGAATTGACAATTGCAATCGCACAAAAGGACAATGCACTTGTGTGCACCATTGAGGACAACGGTAGTGGTCGTCACCAACTAATATCCTCAAATTCTAAACGGCAGAAATCAATGGGTGTTGACATCACACGTGCAAGAATTGAACAGATGAACCCAGTTATTTCGGACAAAGAAATCATTCATTATACAAATTTGCTTATTGGAACTCGTGTTGAAGTTTCGCTGCCTCTGACTACTAATTTTTGAAACCATGCAACTGATAAAAACACTGATTGTAGAAGACGAAAAGCACTGCGAAGACCGTTTGTTGGAAATGCTTTACGCATCGCACACAGATAAAATTCAGATTCTGGGCGTGGCTCGCTGCATGGAGGAAGCAGAGAAAAAAATCAATTCACTTCAGCCTCAGCTTTTGTTTTTGGATGTTCATCTGGGCAGTGAAACCACACTTGATTTATTGCCCAAAATAGAATGGAAAAATCTGCAGATAATATTTACTACTTCTTTTCAGAGTTATATGATGAAGGCATTTGAGTTCAGCGCCATTCACTATTTATTAAAGCCTCTTGAAGAAGAATTGCTGGATGAAGCCATGCGAAGGGTATATGATAACACAGCACGGTTGGAGTCAGCCCAAGTGGGCACTTTGTTGTTCAACAAAGAAGGCATATCAAATGAGCAGCGCAGAATAACGGTAGCCAACACTGATGGCAAACATCTACTTCGCCTTGGAGAAATTATCCGCTGCCAGAGTGATGTGAACTATACCACATTCTATCTCACTGATGGTAAAAAACTGACAGTCTCCAAACCCCTCAAGCATTTTGACGAATTGCTTTCCCCGCACAATTTCTTTCGCACACACCAGTCACACCTCATCAATCTAAATGAAGTGAAAAAATACCTAAGCGGCAAAGGTGGAATAGCACTGATGAGCAATGGTGATGAAGTGGAGGTGAGCACTCGAAAAAAAGAAGAGTTCCTGGAACGAATTCTTTAAATCGAAATGAGTCAATATACATTGGTTGATATGACTCAGCTTTGTAATGATTGAATTGTCACTTTGCTAACATCGCTACCTTTGGCCGAATGAAAGTTTTGACATTAAACATCCCAGACAATCTTGATGTAAACCATGAACAGGCCGTCATGATTCTGGCCAGCAAATTTTATGAACAAGGCAAACTAAGTCTTGGCCAAGCTGCTGAGATGGCAGGTAAAACGAAGCGTGTATTTATGGAGCTACTAAGCCAATACGGAGTTTCAGTGTTCAATCACCCTTCTTCCGACATCAGCACTGATGTGAGCAATGCATAAGGTAATTATTTCAGATACCAGTTGTCTGTTCCTACTTCACAAAGTCGATTGTCTTTATATACTTGAGCAACTTTACGATAGAGTGACCATTACCCCTGAAATCATGGCTGAGTTTGGTGAAGTGCTG
>JAYSWI010000539.1:0-10781 GCA_043718125.1 Flavobacteriales bacterium | reverse complement strand
AAATCTTTACAATCTCAATCCTTTTTTTGTTAGTAGCTTTTAAAAGCCAAGCGGTGATCGTTGTGATCAATCAAACCAATTTAACTTTTAATCCCAATGCAATAGCAGTGAATGTTGGCGACATCGTAGAGTTTCATTGGAGCAGTAGCTCGCACACCACCACTAGTGCTTTGGTGCCTGCGGGTGCGGCCACTTGGGACGCCCCTTTGAACATGAACGAACCAGTTTATCAATATACAGTGACAGTAGCAGGCAATTATGTATATGTATGCAGCTTTCACAATGGAATGGCTGGTGGCTTTATTGCTAGTATGCCAGATGCAATACTTGAAGTAACCACTGAAGCAAAACTTACAGTTTCAATCAATGCACAAAGCAACTCGCTTTTGATCCACATAGAAAGCAATGCCTCTGGAAATGCCGTGGTAAAAATCATTGACATTACAGGACGTGCTATTGCAACAGTTTACAATGATGAAATGGGCACCGGTGAAAAAACAATAACACATGAGATTTCTGCATTGAATCGCGGAATTTATTTTGTTCACTTCAGCATCAATGGAACGGAGATGACCAAGAAATTCATCGTTGGTTAAGAGTTAAATATTCTTTTCAAAATCAATATTTCCCGCCTCGATCATCGAAGCGGGATTTTTTTTTCCGCAAAAAAAAACCACACCACTCATTGTGTAAAAAGTTTTGAGGCTGTGGGCTTGTTCTATCAGCCTTGAAGCATTTTCGCACTCAAGGCGAAATGATGAAAAAGCTCCTAGACAAACTGCAAGGCGACCGCACTATATGGATGGTCACATTTTTTCTTTCGCTCATTTCAATACTTGCTGTTTATAGTGCAATCAGCACTTTGGCCTACAAAGCCCACGGCAACAACTTGCGTTTTTTATTCAAACATGGCCTTATGCTGGTTGGGGGCATTAGTATCATGTTTTACATCCACAAACTTCCTTTCAAGTACTTCTCGAAGTTTTCTTCCATTATGATTTATGTGGCTGCCGGACTATTGCTTTATGCTTTGGCTTTTGGCCAAAACTTGAATGGAGCAGATAGGTGGATTGCCATTCCGCTCACCGGCCTCACATTTCAACCAAGCGATTTTGCCAAAATTGTTTTGGTTATTTATGTGGCCAGAATGCTGCGTCAAAAGCGTGAGTTGTTGCATGATTTTAAATTGGGAGTAGTTCCAATTCTGATACCAGTAGCTGTGATTTGTGCCTTGATATTGCCGGCTAATTTCTCAACAGCGGCAATGCTCGCTTTCATCTGCGTGTTGATGATGTACATGGGTGGCGTGCCTTTGCGCCATCTTTCAAAACTGGCGGTGGCTGGTTTGGGTTTAATTGTTTGCATCATCATCGTGGGTGAAAGCACGCATCTTTTGCCACGCTATGGCACATGGAAAAATCGAATACTCAGCACCGGATCCATCGACCCGGATGCAGACTATCAAATTTTACTTGCAAAAAATGCGATATATGAAGGAGGAATTTTACCACATGGGCCAGGCACAGGCAGTTCGCGCAACTCCATGCCACATCCATATTCCGACATGATTTATCCTTTTATCATAGAGGAATACGGATCAATTTTAGGCGGAGTTGGTATTGTGTTGTTATATCTCATTCTTCTTTTTAGAACTATAAAAATGAGCAAGGAAAATGACAAAATGAGTGCACAACTGGCAGCACTTGGTCTGGCATTCATGCTGGTCATTCAGGCTTTTATCAACATGGCGGTTGCCGTCAGTTTGTTCCCCACCACGGGGCAGCCTCTGCCACTGGTGAGCATGGGCGGCACAAGCACCTTATTTACTTGCCTTGCGCTGGGTATTATCCTGAGTGTTTGCAGAAGCAAATCAGAGACAGAGGAGTCAGAAATAATTGTTGCAGATAGCAACAGCGCTGTTACTTCATAAGTTATTTTTCGACAACGATTGATCACACTATTACAAATTAAAGTCTGCAACATTTGCCTCCATCCTGTTCAATAACTAAATGAAAGTAATCATATCCGGAGGTGGCACAGGCGGCCACATTTTTCCCGCTATAGCTATTGCAAAAGCTATTCAATCCACAATGCCAAGTGCCGAAATTTTATTTGTTGGGGCAGAAGGAAAAATGGAAATGGAAAAGGTGCCGGCAGCAGGATTTAATATCATTGGCCTTCCCATTGTTGGCATTCAAAGAATGCTTACGTTGAAAAATTTATTGGTCCCTTTCAAGATATTGCAGAGCATGATAAAGGCAAAAAAAATACTGCGCGAGTTCAAACCCGACATTGCAATAGGAGTGGGTGGCTACGCCAGTGGCCCATTGTTGCGGGCTGCGGCCAATGCAAAAATCAAAACATTGATTCAGGAGCAAAATTCTTATCCGGGTATTACCAATAAAATTTTGGCCAGAAAAGCCGATCGTATATGTGTGGCTTATGAGGGTTTAGAAAAATATTTCCCACCGGAAAAAATTGTCATTACAGGAAATCCGGTAAGGCCTGAGGTAACAAAATTGGAAGGCAAACTGGAAAGGGGACTTGAACATTTTCATCTGGACAGAAACAGAAGAACCATTCTTGTAATAGGCGGAAGTTTGGGTGCGCGAACTATCAATCATGCTATCAGGCGGTGGGCCGAAGATTTAGAAAAATCTAACGTTCAGCTTATATGGCAAACAGGAAAATCGTATTTTGAAATAGCAAAAACTTTTGTAGAACAACGCAGTTTGAAGCACGTTCATGTGCATGATTTCATCAAAGAAATGGACTTGGCTTATGCTTGTGCAGATATAGCGGTGTCGCGCGCTGGCGCTATGAGTATTGCTGAATTGTGTTTGGTAAAAAAGCCGTGTATCCTTATTCCATCTCCTAATGTTTCGGAGGACCATCAAACAAAAAATGCAATGGCTTTGGTAATCCGCAATGCTGCCATATTAGTAAAAGATGATGCAGCGCAGGCCGATTTGAAAAGAGAAATAATTGCGTTGATTGAGGATGAGAAAAAAATGATTTTGTTATCGAACAACATTGCAACCTTGGCATTTCCCGATGCTGCAATGGCTATCGCGCATGAGGTGTTTGCGCTGGTGAAAAATTGATGGGGAAAAGAGCTGGTGGTTCGATACAATGAGAAGGTTTTCTGATTCTTTTGCAGTTTATAAGTATCTAAGACAGAATCCGAAGTATTCCAATGTTTATAGCAAGAACATTAAATCCAAACATTGAACCCCGCTGGGGTTCTATTCATTTCATTATCATCTTTTCTACAAACATGTCATCCCGCTGGGATTAGCACCAGTGAATAATTGATGAACCATTACTTGCGAGAGGATTGATAAAACTACTACTTGTAAACTGCATTAGGATCAGAAAGGTTTTTGTCAATTCTAGAATAAAACATTCAAACTCAAAACAGAATCACTGTAGCAATTATTCTTCCTTCACCAAGCGCGCATACATTGAATTTAATTTGTCAATCACACGCACAACAAAAAAACCACTTGATAGGTCACTCAAGTCCAGTTCAACTCCATCAGCCAATGCTGATAGCCGCACGTTTTTTACCATGCGCCCAAAGGAGTCAAATACTGCAATTTGTGTATTTGCATTTAAATTTTTGGAGAATAGAATGTGCGTGCTGTTTTGAGCGGGATTTGGAAAAAGTAACAAGCCGGATTCGTTCAATTGTTCGCCCTCCACAAAGTCTATGATACAGGGGCTGAAATATTCTCCGGGCGAACCATGCAGGCAACCCGCGAACCAGTTGTTCGCACTATTTACGTTGGCATTGCTGTCCAACAACTCAAGTGTGTAACCACCGCCCGCAGTGCCTGTGGGCCAAGGCATTTCTGAGTCATAAACGCACGAGAAATAAAGCTTGCCATCGGCATTGTATAGTTTGATCATTTCGCTTTGTTGGTCCAAACCAAAATTAAATTCACCTACGCGATTGCTTACGGCAGGATGTTGTGCATCAAACAATAAAGTGTTGTTGCATATCACAATCATTTCCCCGCTTTCCAAAATTGTCTGATCAGGCAGCAGAAAGGTGTTGGTGATATTGTTGTCGCGAAAAATCCAGTTGGATACATCTATTGGAGTATCGCTAATGTTGCGTACTTCAACCCAATCACCTGCGTCTGCGTTGGATGCAGACCAATGATTGATTTCTGAAAAAAGTACTTGTTCTGTGCAAGCGTGGAATGCCTCGCCTGGCGAACCAAACATACATCCTGCGAACCAATTGCTAGAGTTGTCTATAGGCAAAAGTGGATTAGAAAGTTCAAGTGTTCTGCCTCCATCATCGGCTACCATGGGCCATGGAATAGTATCTAAATAATTTACAGAAAGAAATTCGTCTTGATATTCATTGTACAACTTGATAGTGCCGCCTGATGAGGAAAGCGAAAAATAGAAGGGGCCAATAAAATTATTTACATCGGGATATTGAAGTTGAAAAGCAGCCACATCGTGCACAAGCGCCAAGTACTCATCAGGCATCAGGGTGGTGCCTTCCGGCAGATCAAAACGGGGCTGGTTATTTTCATTGGTGACGCTCCAGCCTGTGAGGCAGATAGGATATGTGCCATAGTTGTGCAGCTCGAACCAATCGCCTGAGTTTTGTGTGTCGTCTGAGTTGTAATTAATTTCGTTGATTGTGATAGTAGTGGGTTGTGGACTTCCTGAAAAGTATGCAGTGAATTGATCCGAAATGTCCACATTGATGGTTAGCAAAGAATCGCCTTCTGGAGTCAATATGATATTCTCAGATAGCCAATGGCTGAACGAATAGCCCGGATTGGCAATAGCAGACATCGTCACAGGAATACCATTAAAATAAACGCCTGTCCAAGGCAGATTTTCTGGCGTGATGGTATTGAGTTGAATTCTGCCGGAACCCGCAGGCGATACATTGATTGTAACATCCACTTGGTTGTCCAATTCGAAATTGTCTTCGATGTGATTTCGGACTTGTTCGCTGCGACAAACCAGTTCAGATCGGAACACCAAATGATTGTTGTAGAAATCGTCTAAAGAATTTGGAACATTCCACGGATCGCCCCATCGAGCATACTCATTGGCCATCTCCACAATGGTTTGATTAAAAAAATCGTTTTCTATTTCCAATAGTTTGGATGCTGCGTAGCTGGTATTCATCAAGTCAGCATATCGATTGATGAAATAGTTTTTGTAGCGTTCATTTTCCAATCCTCTGTTCCAAATACTTAAAAAAGGATTGCCACTTCCCACATCCAGCATGTAGTTGATATGGTCGGAATAACAATCTGTCCATGCATTGGGTTGAAGCGACAATTCAAGATCGATAAGGCAAAATCGCCATCTGTAATCAGTGGCATCTGATCTGTATATTTTTATGTTGTTGCCCGGCCAATCCACATTTCCCATCCAAGTTTCGGCTATGATGTAGTCCGTATAATATTTCAGATCGAAGTATTGATCGGTTTCATCCCAATAGTTTTCTTGTTGTGGATCTAGCTCGTAATAGGCATTGTAATCCTCCCAAAAGTGATCTACATCTCCTCTAACGGCTCGGAATACGTATCCATAGAAGGCACTTATAGCAAGTATTTCAACAGTGCTCGCTGTGGCGTTGTCTTCTATTTGAAATTTTTCTGTATTGAATTTTTCGCGCAGCTCATACAGCCCAAAATATTGGCCATTGACATAGACAGAAATGGGCCTCCAAGCGGAGTAATAATTGTTTGTTTCGGCAGCCATCATTTTCACTTGTGCCGCATCTTTATAGGGCAACACCAAATACTGATTGCTGCCATTGCGCAAATACATATCGCTATAAATATCTCTATCGGGTATATAAGGTATTACCTCATACTCAAATGGATTTTCACCCAGAACTCCATCGGTTAATTTTAGTCTGAACGAGCGTTGTGGTTGAGTTCTGCTGCCTCCCCAGCCTCCATCTTGTATCATTCCACATTGTTGCGAGAAGAGTAGGGGATGCGCTGGTATCGAATCGAAATATTCTACATGTGCTGCTTTTAACCAATCATTCATGGGGTTGTCAAAATTGCCGGTGGGGCCATATATGTTGCTGTTGTTGGTGGTTACAGAAAGTATGGGAGTTATGTGATTGACATTAAAAAAGTAGGTCGCTACTTTTATTTCACTCGCTATTTTATTAGGCTCATAAGCACGTGCGCGCAACACGGTGGATTGAAAAATGGTGATGACCTCACCACCGTACAAAGTGGCCTCGGTATTGGGTTCAGAATTATTTAGCGAATAAAAAATCTGCGAATCATTGCCATTGGGATTGGTAATGGTGACTGAAAGTGGAGTGCCATAAAAACCGGAATTGACAGAAAAAACGGGCGCATCGGCAGTGCCAATGGCTGGCTCAGAATTGTTGTTGGTAGCCTCGGGTGTTGGTGTTTGAAACATCACCGCCACTGCTGCACCATCGGGCGACAAGCCGATACTGGTGTCAACAGTTTGCGTTGAAATGGAAAGGCTGGAAACCTCTAGCTGACTCGGATCGAAGAGATACACGATTTCGCCCAAACCAGAAATACTAAAATTGGTGTGGTAATATGATCCTGATAAATTGATGTATTCGTTGGTAAGCACATCAGCACTTGTTAGTTTCATCTGCACATCAATGAAGTCATAAGTTATTTCATTTGTGGCCAGCACTTGAAATGCAAGCGAGTCTATGAAGCCTTCTAGCAATCCTGCGGCAGTCAGCTCCTCGGCTTTAATCAACATTTGATGGCGGGCACTCCAGTACCAATTGCCATAAGGAGCAGGATAGCAGGTGTTGCAATTTTGCAAAATGTCATCGCCAATGGTGAGGCCATTGAGTTGCATATTGGGTCGCCAATTGAAAGTTTCGCCTGTGGCAGACTGGCAAGCAAAATCATTACCATCAAAGTAGGAACCAGTGGTGGATACAAACGGAGTTTCCGTTTGAGCAAAAATGGAATTTTCTGTGTATCCCAGAGAGCTGAACGAACAGGTGTTTACAATCAAATTCGAAACACCGTCCCAATAAAAAGATTGGCTAAACTGATGTGTATTCCAACCAACGGTGGGCACAAAATTTACTGTGGTTGCCACCTGTGTGGCAGGTGGAGAAAAATATCTGTCCTTGCCGCTGCAATAAACAAAAAAGAAATCGCCCGCTTGAAGCGTAATGTCGGGCAATACCCATTTTGTGGGATCAGACGGGTCGTCCGTGAGGCTATAATTCAGCAGACTTATTGCATCAACTCCGGCATTGTATAGTTCTATCCAATCGGGATATTCCAAATCTTCATCTGCGATAGTTGAGTAGTTTTTATTGCTCACCTCGTTGATTACTATTTGTGCCTTTGAGGCAGAATTGGCAATCAAAATAATTGTAAATAGAATAAAATTAAATTTCATAAATCACATAATTAGGAAAGTGTAAGAAAAGTCTTTTATAGATATAGAAGTAATGGACTTCATGTAAAATTCAAGTTGGAATTGTTAGCCCGAAACCTACCGCTTGGTGCTAAATGTGGGCTAGCCTAAAAAAAATTTATTTCCAAAACTGATAGTTGGTTGGAATTATTGTAAGAATTGGTAGTGAAAACATTTGCAAGTAAGTTTTATCGCACAACCACCTTCCTCACTTCATCCATATTCTGCCCTTTCAACTGCAGTGTATAAAGTCACGCAGCCAATGGCGAAACATCCACGCGTTTTTCGAGACGATTGCCAATGGACGAAATGGTTTCTGTGTAAATGATTTATCTTGGCTTTGATGAATTGACACGCAAATCGCATGGCGAAGATTGGGACTTGCAGAGTCCAATTTCGAAATTGACTATGGTAACATAGCTGCTGAAGGCGGTGTCTCCAGCGAGTTTTTGCACTACATCCAAAGTCATTCGGAAAACCAGTCACTTCAATTCTAAAAATTTCATGAGTGATTTGGGCGAGTAGTTTCCTGAAAAATTCAAGAAGGAATTTGCTGAACGCAATTTGAAAATTGGTTTATAGAGGAGTACGTTTCTTGAGCTAACAAAATCAAGTATGAGCTGCAATCATTTTTGATATTCCCTTGATGTATGAACTCAATTTCTTCCTCTTATATACCAGCATGTATGAGGGATGGTGAACTGGGACATAGACCGTTCCATCGATGTTTTGTGCTTTGTATTTGAAGTCATCAGAAAACTTTACTGCGTCCGATGAACCAAGAACAAATGAGGCTACTTGTTTACCCAATAAAAACACAACTTTGGGGCGCAGTTGAGCGATTTCATTTTCAAGGTGACCATAACAACTGTTCATCTCACCGGAGTTTGGATAACGCATTTTGTCTTCTTTCAAAGGAAGGCACTTTACAAGATTTGTTTTGTAATAGCTAACGGATTCTGTTGATTGCTCTACTTCATAAATAAGACCGCCCGTGTTTGTACTAGAAGCGAGAGGTGTAGTACTTTCTGTGCAACTTACTTGAACAGCAGATAGCCCTACCCACATTACATCTGTCCTCCGTTTAGCCTTATCAAGGAGCGGACGTTGGTTGTTGCAAAGAAGACAGCTTGAGCAATTCTTGATGTCGTTGTGAAGCGATACTACCCCATTCATGAGGCGGCAAGGTATTGCTATCTGTCAAATTGGTCGTTTTGTAGATATAAGCATTGACTTGTTCAATGGTAGAGGCTGAATAATTCCCACTATGGAAGTTGAATTGCAAGCGACCAACCATTTCCGATAATTCAGAATTTGGTTCAACTTGAGTCAAATCACTGATAGATTTCGGTGCAACAGATTTCGTAAGTTCATGAAATATTTCAGTGCCATGATATGGGCGATACTGAAAGACACTGGTTCGAAATTTCGAACCATGTTGCAACGAAACTTCTTTGAGATAAAGAGCGAGTTGATACGTCATCTCAAAATCCTCAACTGTTTCATTTGGAAATCCATAAATAAAATACCCTTTGATATTGATTCCGTTTCTTAGCAATACAGCAAGGTTTTTCTTAATGACTTCAACATCGTGGGTCTTGTATATGCTTTTCAAAATTTTAGGTGAACCAGATTCTATTCCAATAAATAGCTCGGAACAACCTGAGCGGGCCAGATGCCTAATAGTGTTGTTATCAACATTCCGAAAAGTTTGAACATGAGCCATTGACCTCCATTGCAAATCAAGTCCATCAAATACTTCAATAGCCTTTTGTACCGAAGATTCATTCTTCAAAAACAAATCATCCAAAACCCTGATTGATTGTATTCCAGGATAAAGCCGCTTTAGGTATTCAATTTCATTTCTCACATGCACAGAGTCTCTTTCGCGCACACCAAACTCCTTATTCAAGGAACGAGCTGCTGCACAAAAAGTGCAGTTATAGATGCAGCCTCTACTTGTAACAATGTTGGCCTCAGTAAATCCTAATGGGTGAATTGTTGGCTCGTTCACGAAAAATGACCTGTCCAAGACTTGCTCCGAAATATCAGATACATAGTACTGAGAACTTGAGTCAATTGAGAATAGTCGTTTGAAACCGGCTTGACGTTTTGGTGTTTCAGTAACTGCCCCATTTATCAAATCAAGAATTACCCTTTCTCCGTCACCATGCACTAGGTCAATCTTGTTTGTTGTTTTCCAATTTGCTATTTCCTCAAACAAACTGCCGGTCGCGAGTCCACCCAAAACAATGTGAGTTGAAATGTCAATTCGTTCTATCAGTTCTCTGACCAAACTTAAGTTGGTGCTAAAGACGTTCATGCAAATAACATCTGCACCACATTTATTGACATAAGTAATTAGTTCTTCAATTGGAATATTCAACGCAACTGCGTCAATCAGTTCCGCATGGTGACCCGCTTGTTTCAATGCAGAAGCGATGAGTCCAAGTCCAATAGGCGGTAATGAATCTTCATCGTAAAGGAGATTCTTCTCCCTGAATAGTGGTGAGTTTATGATGCAAATCTTCATGGTTTCATTGTTTTTAGAAGATGTGTTCGGAGTATATCAATCTCTTTCTTTGGAGCCCGTGCATTTGAGGTCTCATAAATATCAAGTGCGCTCAGACATTGTTGCGTATTCAAAAGACCTTGAATATTAAGTCTCTCAATGACCCAAATTACTCCTCTAACCATGAGATCATTCCTCACAGAAATTTTCCTCAGAGGGCCATCAGAACTGAGAATTATTGCCTTCTTTCTGAGAGCCAACTCGAGTACTGAGCAATCAGGGATACTCAACCCTTTAAATTCATTTCGCAAATTCTTTATTGTTTCCGTTTCACCAGAATCATCGATAGACAAAACACCGCTCTCAATGAATGACGTAATTTTCTTTTGCTGTTCTGTTTCCAAAATTTCCTTCTGAACCAGGCTGGTTGTTACAACTGTCAAATTCAACTGAAAAAATAAATCAACCAATCCGATGTCGAACAAGTCAATAAAAACGCATGCGTCCTTTACAAATATTTCTTGATTATCTGACAATCGAAAAGTTCTTTCTTATTTCATTCAATGAAACCCCCAACAGTTCAGATGCCTTGCTCATGCTCACAATTTCTTCAGACAATGCGCGATTTACAAACTGCTCCAGTAGTCGTGGTCTTTCTTCGCCAATGTATTTTCCGGGTTCATTCTTTGAGCCATAAGTTTTATTCATGTATACCAACCATCTCTGATAATAATTTTCAGATATAGTATTCATCTCTTTGAGCCGAAAGACAATTGCCCTTATAGAAATTCCAAAATACTCTTTGATACGAATGAGTTCTTTGATATCTATGTATTGC
>JAYSWI010000538.1:0-3506 GCA_043718125.1 Flavobacteriales bacterium | reverse complement strand
ACTCATGCCTCCGCCCATTACTTCGCAATATATTTTGGCACCTCTTGCTTTTGCGTGTTCATATTCTTCAAGAATTAAACATCCGGCTCCTTCCCCCAACACAAATCCATCACGTGTTTTATCAAATGGTCGCGAAGCTGTTGCATAACCCTCATTGTTTTCAGAAAGTGCTTTACAGGCATTAAAACCACCCACGCCTGTTTCGGTCACTGATGCTTCGCTTCCTCCTGTAACAAACATATCTGCTTTGCCCAAACGTATATAATTGAAGGCATCAATGATGGCGTTGTTAGAAGATGCACATGCCGATACTGTAGTATAGTTTGGCCCTCTAAATCCATAAATAATACTGATGTGACCTGATGCTATATCAGCAATCATTTTCGGAATGAAAAATGGATTAAATCTGGGCGTACCGTCACCTTTTGCAAACGCCATTGCTTCTTCTTGAAAAGTAAGGAGGCCACCAATACCAGAACCCCAAATGACTCCAACACGATCCTTGTCAACAACATTCAAATCGATGCCTGAATCAATGATAGCTTCTTTAGAAACAACGATAGCATAATGGGTGTATGGATCCATTCGCCTTGCTTCCTTGCGCTCTATATGATCCTCCACATTGAAGCCTTTCAACTCGCAAGCAAATCGCGTCTTAAATTTTGAAGCATCAAAACGAGTAATCATTCCCGCTCCGCTAACTCCATTAATCAACCCCTGCCAATAATCATTGACATTGTTGCCTAATGGTGTAAGTGCTCCGAGACCTGTAACTACTACCCTTCTGAGCTGCATAGAATATGATGTGATTGATAAAGCCTGAGATTGGATGTTTCATTGAAGAGCCGCGATAAATCACGGCTCTTCAATTGTTGAAACAAATTATTTCGAGTTGCCTTCGATATAGTCAATTGCTTGACCCACTGAGGCAATCTTTTCCGCCTGATCGTCCGGAATGGCAATGTTGAATTCCTTTTCGAATTCCATGATGAGTTCCACCGTGTCCAGAGAGTCAGCGCCAAGGTCATTGGTGAAACTTGCCTCGCGGGTTACTTCTGCTTCATCAACGCCTAGTTTGTCAACTATGATGGCGGTTACTTTCTTAGCTACTTCTGACATTTTGAAATGTGTTTGTTATTTTAAAAATTCGCGGCCAAAAGTATAGTTTTTTGAATCGCTTTAATATTTTTTTTCAACCCTTTGAAATTGCTTTACAACTGTTCTAATCGAATACTTTCATAAAACGAATATTGACCTTGCATTTCAGCATCAACAAGTCACCATTATTTCGTTGATCAATTTGCGGTGTATATCAGGAATCATTGCATCCACTGCGGCATATCCCACAGGTATCAATAAAAACGCTCGTTCATTGCTTGGTCGTTTCAATATTTTTTCAAGAAAATTCATGGGGCTTGGCGTATGCGTTAAGCATACCAATCCAGCATTGTGAATGGCAGCTATCAGCAAGCCACAAGCTATCCCCACTGATTCTTGCACATAATAATTGTTGAGTTTTTCACCATCATTATTCAATTCGTAAATGCGCTTAAACACCACTATTAGGGCAGGGGCTATTTCAAGAAAAGGTTTGTGCTCATCAGTGCCAAGCGGTGCCAAATCGCGTAGCCACTCTTTGCTCATGCGTTGCCTATAGTTTTCCTGTTCTTCCTTTTCGGCAGCAGCTCTTATTTCTTTTTTCAATTCCTCATTGGTCACAACACAAAATGTCCAAGGCTGCTTGTGCGCACCACTTGGCGCGGTGCCAGCGGTAAGAATAATTTTTTCGAGCAGGCCTTTTGGCAACGCTTCATCTGTAAAATCGCGTACCGTTCTGCGCCTATCCATCTGGGCATAAAATGAATTTGCTCGCGCCATCATTTCTACTTGCGTGAAAGATTCAAATTTGTGCGGGATAAATGGATAAGTATTCATACAAATATTTTTTTTAGCAAAGATGAAGTACGTATTGTTTTCAAAAGGTCTATGCGCATCAAAAGCCTGATGAATGCACTCGCGTTTTTGCGCCACTTTTAGTTGTGTTTTGTATGGTTGTTAGTTTTTTTTTAGCGCACCTTTCTGACTGTTCCTTTTTCCTAAACCAATGTCTATTGTTGCGCCCTGAAATTTGGATGGCAAACCAAAATTCAATTTATTTCCCGATTACTTAATTGATGCATGAATCCATCGAAATACCTGAGACATCTAATAGACGTATTATTTATGCGTCTTTGATTCCACAATTGAAAACTTTGATTTCCGGTGAGAATAATTTTATTGCAAATACTGCAAACATCGTTGCAGCCTTAAAACAATCCTTTCAATTTTTGTGGATTGGTTGCTATTTCGTTGATAGTGATGAGGAGCTTGTGCTTGGCCCATTTCAAGGTCCGGTGGCGTGTACAAGAATAAAAAAAGGCAGAGGAGTTTGTGGCACCTCATGGTTGAAAAATGAGTCTATTGTGGTTCCCGATGTGACACTTTTTGCTGGTCACATTGCGTGTAGTAGTTTTTCTAAAAGTGAAATTGTAATCCCTATTAAAAAAGCCAACGGCAGCGTTATAGGTGTTTTAGACATTGACAGTTCAACCATCAATGATTTCGACCAATTGGATGTTGAATATTTGGAACAAATAGCGCAATTAATTGGGGGATGCGCAATTGGATAATTTGAAAGAAAAATATTGGTTGATGATAATGGTGATAACCATTACATCTTGCGCACAGCAGCGTGGACTTACCGGTGGCGAAAAGGATTTGACCGCACCTAGTGTGGTGCTTGCTTCTCCAGTTCCATTCACAACAAATTTTACGTCCAAACAATTTGAAATTTTGTTTGACGAGTATGTGCAGCTCAATAATATTCAGCAAGAACTTGTGGTATCGCCACCCCTTACAAAACCGCCTAAGGTGAAGGTGAAACAAAAAACCATTAGCGTACAATGGGAAGATGATTTGCTGCCCAACACCACTTACACTTTCAACTTTGGTGATGGCGTTGGGGATGTAAATGAAAACAACAAAGCACTGGATTTGAAGTACGTGTTCAGTACAGGGGCGGTTATCGATTCATTCGAAATAAAAGGCCTTTTGAAGGATGCAAAAACCGACTTGCCCGCCAAAGAATTCAAAGTGTTGGTTTTCGAAGATGACACCACCATATTTTCAAAAAAACCAAGACCGATTTATTTTACAAAAACCAAAGCGGATGGCACCTTCAAATTGGATTACATGCGCGAAGGAAATTTTTACATCTATGCACTTGAGGATCAAAATAGCAACTATCGCTTTGATGAAAGTGAAGCCATCAGCTTTTTGGATTCATCCATCAAACCAGTGATGGTTGACTCAGTTGGATTATTGATGTTCAGCAGCACTCCTCTGCTTCTCCAACCAATCGTTGAGAATTACGTGACAGATTCTGTGGGATTCTTATGTTTCAAATGGGATGAGCATTACCGCGACTGCAAGGTAACTTCCATCAACAATGTTGCGCTGATGCAGTC
>JAYSWI010000537.1:0-3508 GCA_043718125.1 Flavobacteriales bacterium | reverse complement strand
AGGCAGCACTTTGCAAACATCTATCGTTGAGAAAGCGGGGTTACTCATGCATCTTCTTCAAAGATTGGGTGATCGCCATTTTGTATAAGGAGAATTCCTTAGAAGTTTGCCGATTTATCTGGGGTGGAAGACTGAAATGATCCTCCATCTTAACCAGCACTAACCACCCTTAATATTGCTGGGCAGTTACTTACATAACAATCAGATCTAACAACGAGATGAGCAAAAATAACTTTTGGGGGAAGAACCCGAACCTAACACCGCCAAGCCCATGCAGTGATGATGAGTTTGCATTATTTGAAAAAAAACATCAAGTAAAGTTGCCGCGCGAACTGAAGGAACTTTACATGATTCAAAATGGTGGTCATATTAATTTTCCAAACTTCCGAAAGGAAACTGCTTCGGACGAATACAAAGATTATTGTTATGATGATCTCATTGAAAACATGCTAAGAATTGATGTCAATGATAATGGTATAAACCAATCAATAGCCCCTGTTCACCTAGGCGGTTATGACGATGATCTTATTCAATTATTTAGGACAAACTGTGGTGATCTAAATTTGATTTTTCCCTTTGAGGGCGATGGTCATACTTATTACGCGCTGAATTACAATGAAAATAAGGAAGAGCCAAATGTTGTTTGTGTGGATGCAGAATGTGAATTTACAATGCATGAAGTATATAGTAGCTTCAGATCTTTTCTGAATTCTAAATCGGAAAGCGAAGAATATCCACATAAGGAAATACAAAACCTAAATATTAAAGTGGAAATTAGAGCATGGAATGCCAATATTCTACATAAAGGCTTCAACAAAAACATTCACCTGGAGGGTAAAATTTTTAATAATAAGAGTGGGCACTATTGTCTCTATTCAAAAGAAGCTATTTATGACCCCACTAGGTTCCGAATCAAATTGTTTGTTTTCGACAGGCCACCTGAAGAAAATAAGCTGCGAGTCAAAGAACGCGGGCTCCTTACAGAAAGCGAGATTTACGAATTTTCAATCGTTGGTAAGTGTGTAGAGTATAGTTCAGATATAATTGAAAATGGACAATGGGATAATAGAATTGATGATAGTTTGTGGGCAGATATTCTAATTCCAAACGAACTTTGGGTTCTTGGTTTGAGAGTAAATTGAAATCCATATCGCATTAACTTGGCGCAGCGCAGCCAGTGCGTAAATCTTCACTTGGCTGGCCCAAACTGTCACAAATTCCCCACCATCTTCCCCGGCACCACCCACTCATCATATTGCTCGGCAGTAACGTAGCCATGCGCACAGCTTCTTCTTTCAGCGTTGTTCCGTTCTTGTGTGCGGTCTTGGCAATTTCGGCAGCTTTGTAGTAGCCAATCTTTGTGTTGAGTGCGGTTACCAGCATCAATGATTTATCTACTAATTCTTGTATGCGATTGCAGTTGGGTTCAATACCGCTTGCGCAATGCACATCAAAACTTACGCAAGCATCGCCAAGCAATTCTGCACTTTGCAAGAAATTGTAGGCCATCATCGGCTTGAATACGTTTAGCTCATAATGACCTTGCATACCGCCAATAGCAATGGCCACATCATTGCCCATCACTTGTGCGCACACCATAGTCAATGCTTCACATTGAGTAGGATTCACCTTGCCCGGCATAATGGACGAACCTGGTTCATTTTCAGGAATATGAATTTCACCAATTCCACTGCGTGGTCCACTAGCCATCATGCGAATGTCGTTGGCTATTTTGTTGAGTGACACCGCAAGTTGTTTCAATGCGCCATGTGTTTCTACAATACCATCATGTGCCGCCAATGCCTCGAATTTGTTGGGTGCAGAAGTGAAGGGTAGCCCGCTAAACTCTGCAATTTTTTTCGCAACCAATTCAGAATATCCTTTGGGTGCATTGAGGCCAGTGCCCACTGCCGTTCCGCCAAGAGCTATTTCGCCAAGATGAGATAAGGTATTGTTTAAGGCCCGCAATCCGTGATTAAGTTGTGCCACATAACCACTTATTTCTTGACCAAGAGTGATAGGCGTGGCATCCATCAAATGCGTGCGGCCAATTTTTACAACGTGCATAAAATCTGCACTTTTCTTTTGCAACGTATCGCGCAATTGGGTAACACCCTGAATGGTTTTCTTCATCACTGTATCATAAGCTGCTATATGCATCGCGGTTGGATAAGTGTCGTTGGACGATTGCGATTTATTTACATCATCATTTGCATTTAGCAGCATAGTTCCTTCACCCAAAACACCACCTGAAATGACGTGTGCTCTATTGGCTATAACCTCATTCAAATTCATATTGCTTTGTGTGCCGCTGCCTGTTTGCCATATCACCAATGGAAATTGATCGTTCAATTTGCCGTCAAGAATTTCATCACACACCGCACTTATCGCATTGCGTTTGTCTTCAGGCAAAACTCCAAGTTCACAATTGGTGTGAGCCGCTGCTTTTTTCAGTATGGCAAATGCACGAATAATTTCTTTGGGCATCGAAGCCTCCGGCCCAATTTTGAAATTGTTGCGCGAGCGTTCCGTCTGCGCTCCCCAGTAAACATGTGCGGGAACTTTCACTTCGCCCATGGTGTCTTTCTCTATTCTGAAGTCACTTTTTGATTCCATTTTTTTACTTGTTGATTTGTTGACTTGAAGATTTGTTGATTGCTGCTACTACACTTTAGAAAAGAGTTTGTCGCCCATTGTTTTCTTGGATTTTGAGAAGGGGTTTATCAACTCTCCAGATTCTTTCAAGAGTGAATTCAGGCGTTCCTTGTCGCAATCTTGAGTTTCGTTTATCAGGTCTAGCCACAATTCTGACTCATCAGTCTCCTCCACTAAAATGCAAAGTTTGGCATAAAACTCATTGTTTGATCTTGCGCGGCATACCGCTCTATAGTTGGCTGCAACCGAAGTAACCGACTTGATGAGCTGATTCTTAATGACCTTCATTTCATCATTGAACTTGATTGTTCTCAGAAATAAAATCACATCAATTGCAAATTTTCTTGTCCTTGATTTCAATTCTTCTGCATTCATATCTCGAAAAATTATGTAGTTCAAATTCCCCAACAGCGGGTCGCATCAATCAACAAATCTTCAAATCAACAAATCATTCACAGCATATTTCCCTGTCCCAGATATCAATTCTTCTGCATTCATGTCTGTCAAAAAAATTATGACCTTCCAAATTCACAACAGCGCTTCACATCAATCAACAAGTCAACAAATCACCAAATCAGGTAACTGCAGCACTTCCTTTCTGCATGAGATAACTCTTTAAAAACCCATCAATGTATCCGTCCATGACTGCGTCCACGTCACTTGTCTCGTGGCCTGTGCGCACATCCTTCACCAGCTTGTAGGGCTGCATCACATAGTTTCTAATTTGTGATCCCCATTCTATTTTTTTCTTGCTTGCTTCTATTTCCGTCCGCGCTTCAAGTTTTTTCGCCATCTCCATTTCATACAACTGCGATTTCAAAAGGAGTATTGCTTTTTCTTTATTCTGCAATTG
>JAYSWI010000536.1:0-3514 GCA_043718125.1 Flavobacteriales bacterium | reverse complement strand
TGCTCAAATAATCGATACAGACCATGAGCATGGTGTTGCATTACTTAGACTGAACGGCAATCCAGATAAGACTTGGTCCACCTTTTATAGCGGTTGGGTAAGAGGCGATGTGTTTGGTGAGGAAGAAATTATTTGCATTCAGAATTCCTTTGGCCTGCCCCAAACTGTTTCTAATTACACTGGAGTTATCCAATCTGAAAATTGGAATTCCTTTCAAGTTGCAGTATTCAATGGATGGTCAAACGGACAAACTTTTAAGGGTGCGGTGGGCAGTCCTGTGTTTGATGACTCGCTGAAATTAATTGGTATCTATTTGGGTGGCGAATCAAATTGCGATGATTTCCAATCGGAGTACTTCGCACCTTTTGAGCTTTTTTATCCGAAGTTCAAAGACTTTCTAGATCCATTTTCAATTGTACAAAATAGGTTGGATGGAATATTTCCAATCATTTCGAATTCAGTGAATACTTCAGATAAAAATGATGTTCATTTTTTTCCAAATCCCGCTCAAGATTGGATTTATGTTCAGAACAAAACCGACAATGCCATACTGCAAATTGAAATAAGAAATGCTGCTGGCCAATTGATAAGTTCCTACATCCCTTTGACACCTTCTTTAGACACCCGATCATTGACTGAGGGCATCTATTGCATCACCTTCGTTTTTGAGGATAAGATCATAAATCAGAAATTGCTTGTCCGATAATTTTCTTTTGCGGCTATTGATTTATCTATAAAAATTCGGAAAATATTTGCTATGAGAAATACATAGCACGAGAAAAAACAACTCGCGCATTTGGTACCAATTCACTCTCAACTTTCTTAACCAATAATCTTTCAATATCTCATGTACAAAATCATTTTTCCGCTTATCTTTTTTCTAATGACTTCCTTTATTTCTCATAAATTTTATGTGAGTAATACTTTGATTGAACACAATACACAATCACAATCCTATCAGATCACTTGCAAAATATTTACGGACGATTTGGAGCTTGCTATCGGTGGCGATGTCATTCATATTGGAGAGGGAAATGAAGTAGTAAATTGCAATGCCCTCATTGAAAATTATATAAATGCGCATTTCAAACTGTGGTACAACGAGCATCCGCAGCTACTTAGTTTTATTGGAAAAGAAGTTGAAAATGATCTCACCTATTGTTATTTCGAAATGCAGCAACAAGCCGAATTCAATGTTCTAAAAATTGAAAGCAGCCTACTTCTTGAACTTTTTCCCGATCAGAAAAATATTGTTGAATTGTCTGCCAGTGGCAAGTCTCAAACTATGATTCTCACCAAGGACAAAACAATGGAAACAGTCTTTCATTAGGGCATGTCACAATCTATTCTATCGGAAAAAGTGTGCTCCACTGCTTGCTACAAAATCCGTCATTTGTTTTTCGATTTAATGTTTATTCCAATTGCAGTTTCAAAAAAATCAGCAGTTCCACCATTTGTCTTCACAGCAATATGAATAAATGGGATCCACTGACCTTCATTTCTTCCAAAATAAAAGCGATAGCCCAGCTTATTTGAAGTCCAAACATTGAAGAACCTTTGATTGGGGAGATCCCATTTGCTGTCGATTTCACGCATGAATGGATTGTAAACATTCAGCCCCATTTGTGCAAATAATGCAAGCCTGTTGAACGTCCATTCTGCTCCAACAAAAGCGACCATTGTTTGGGCTTTTTTGTTTGCATCCACATTGCCCGAAAACAATTCTTGCGAAACAATAAAGTCATGGTAAAATGGGTAGTAATGATAATTAAATCCGAAGAGAATTTTTGCTCTTTCATTCTTCATCCATGAAGCGAAAGCTCCAACACCATACACAGGATAACGCGGCCCATCAACAGGTTTGGTTGTTCCAATCGCTTCTTGAAAACCTAAAACAGTGTGAACATTGTAAGCCCATCGAGGTTTTGATCTGACTGCCAATTTCAACTGATTTGTTGTAGCGGTGTGGCTATCCAAACGATTTAATCTAAGTTCAGCATCACGGTTGATAAATGTCAGCCCAACATTTATGGAAGCGATGTTAGCACCGATGTTTGGAACAGCGATATGGGCATTGCTGCAATGGGTGTATGAAAATCCGATGGTGCACCACATTTTTTTTGCCAACCGATGACTCATGTCCAGACGCAACACTGACATATTTGTGATGCTCGAACCTATCACCAAATTGTTGTTGTTATCTGATGCGTTGAATGGATGATTGAACCATGCCAACCCAAAACCAACACGGCAAGAAAGGCGGTAATTTCCTTTCATTTTTTCGAATCTCATACTTGGTATTGCACCAGTGCTTTGCCCCAAAACAGCTTTGTTGCCATAACTTACTTGTACTATTGAAAGCATGTAAGACGGGAAATTAAATGCTGCATTCCAAGCCTTTCTCCCTTGAGTTTTCCATGCAAAATTTAATTCATTTATAACCGCAAGTTTCGTGCGTGGAGTTTCAGGATGATTGTTGATGAGCTTGCCCAAATGGAAGTCATATTCCAATTGAAAAATTGAGCGCAATGAATCGTTTTGCGCCAAACAAAAATTGCTTGACAAAAACAATATCACAACAAACAACATACGAATAAGACGCATTTATCACTAGCTAGAATGTGTTGTTCTAATTGGCTTTGGCATTCATCTTTTTAAAGACATAATAGACCAAAATACCCACAGGTATTACCAACAGGCCTGCGTAGTATTCTATTTTATCTGCAAAAGCATTCATCACAATAAACCAACCTACAATCAAAATAAATAGCATCGGAACCAAAGGATAAAGCGGTGTTTTAAAATCTGGTTTTTCATGCTTGTATTTATTTCTAACCACAAAAATCCCAATGCAGGTGAGCAGTAAGAAAAGCCACTCTACGAAAGTGACATATTCGATAATGCTTTGAAAAGCACCCCACAAAAAGACCAGCATCATGGCCCATGATGATTGTAAAATGATTGCATTAACGGGTACTCCAAATTTTGGGTGTTTGTGTGCGAATGCTTTGAAGAAAAGTCCTTCGCTAGCCATTTGATTAAAAATACGTGGAGTAGCAAGTACATATAACCCAGCGCAACCAAAGGTGGACAGTGCAATGAGACCTGCAATGAGGTAACCAAAACCCGGCTTCACAGTTTCGAGTGCCTCAGCCGCCACCACTTCCGAGTTCATTATTTCGGCATGTGTAAGCACACTGAAATACCCCATATTGCATAGTACATAAGTGACAGTTACTACTGCGGTTCCAATGAGCATTGCCAAAGGAATATTTCGTTTCGGATTTTGTGCATCTCCACTAACAAAACTGGCGTAATGCCATCCAGTATATGACCACAATACTCCAACAAAAGCTCCTGCCAAATTGTTGCTTTGTGGTTCTCCGTTGTCATTTAGTAATTGTACAACTTCGCCTGCGAAAATTATTTTTTCGCCAAGAATGAGTGCCATGAAAAGCAGCAAGTAAATGCCCGCTATTTTGAGGACAGTGGAAATATTTGCAAACCATTCACT
>JAYSWI010000535.1:0-3514 GCA_043718125.1 Flavobacteriales bacterium | reverse complement strand
CAAATCCGGAAGTAATGACTTCGAAACCACCAGTGTAATTTCTTGAAGAATTGCGCAGTGAAATGTTCACCACACCACCCGTTACGTCACCAATATTTGCAGGCACACCACCGGTTATTACTGTTACTTCTTCAATGGCAGACTTTGGAAGCGATGTGGAGCCGCGCACTTTTATACCATCTATATATACCCATGTGGAACCTTCGCGCGCACCGCGTATAGAAATTCCGTTTCCTGTGTTGGTAGCACCAGCTACTGTAGTGGCCAATCCCATGGCATCCCTACCGGGCATGTTCCTTATTTCTTCGCGGGTGATGGTGCCGCCCGATGAGCCGCCATCCTTATCTATAAGTGGCACTTTGTATTCCACTATCTCCACTATGATTGACTCATCACCTGGAGTGAGTTCAAAATTTTGCTGTGCTATTTTGCCAGAAGAAATAGGAATACCCTTTACTTCTTTTGGCTGGTAGCCCACAAACTCGATGCGCACATCGTAAGTGCCGGGGTCAAGTGGTTTGATACTGAACTCGCCATCAATGTCGGTGGTGCCGCCATTGACCACGTTTCCTTGGTCAAAAACAATGACCGTAACAAACGGCAATGGTTCTTTGGTGTCTTTGTCTGTCACCTTTCCTTTCAAAGTTCCACTGCTGGACTGTGCAAAGGCGGTGTTTACAATTGCGAATGCAAGTAATAGAAATGCGTAGATTTTTTTCTGCATAGCAGACTATTTAATGGATTAAACAAACAGGTTATCTCAAAAAATTGAGCGGTGGCGAAAGTAGAAATTTCAAGCTTCTAAAAGCGTTCGTCCAAAAATTTCGGTAAGGCGCGCAAAGAACTCCGAATTCCTCCTTCGTTGCAAATCATTTTTTTATTTCAAATAAATTTGCTTCAAGGCTCGATTTCTTCCACGACCAAATTTACGCAGGTCATTTTCTATTGGCTACATTTTTCCCCTACAGAAAACAGCAATAGTTTACCAGTCTGAACGCAAATATGCAAAGACTTATGAAGTGTGAAATTTGAAATAACACATGCTGAATGTGGGCTGTAATGCGGATGAAACAAATGCGCTTCGTAAAAAACGAACTGCTGTTTTGGTAAAAAAATTGGACACAATTCGAGGCGAAATAGATGGGAATTTTACACTTTCTAAACCTCTAATTCCAGTTGGTCATCCCAATTTTTTTTTGCTAAACCATCTTTTGTACCACGGAATGTCTTTGCCCCAAGATTGTTTTTCTGCTCTTCTCAGGTTTTTTTTCATGCGCTTTTGTGTTGCTTTGTCTTGGCGTTGCACATGTTGTTTGCGACCCATTTTCATGTTGTCGTCATACGCTTTGGACTTTGCCTGCTGCTCTTTTATGGCGTCTTCACGGGTGCGCTCTTTGGGTGGCTTCTTGGGTTTTTCCTGTCCTTCTGCCACCATCACCATTCCTTGTGTTAAGACCAACAATAAGGCTATTTTAGAAAGTTTCATATTTAGGCTTATGGGAAAAATTCGTAAGAAAACTTGGTAATAATGATGTCGTTGCTTTCCACGTCATGATCCAAAAATGCCTCTATAAGCATAGTTGGGGTATATAATATTTCTACTTCGCGGACCAACTTGTTTGCCACTTTGTATTCCACTTTGGTAAGATTTCCGAGTGCGTCATATTTGAAATATTCTGATTTCGTAATGTCGTTTTGGTTGTTGCTTGTTTCCACTTTATTTATCCAACCATGTTCATCATAAAAGTATTTGCGGGTGGTGGTGCGCCCACTCATCATCAGTTCTTCCACATCGCTGACCATGTATCCCAATTCGTTTTTAGTTATTGTAAGATTGCTGTAGTGCAGTCCGTAATTGTTGTGATTGCTTCTTTTCCAAATGTTTTTTCCGCCTTCTGCCCAAGCGAAAGTTTCAGAGTTGATATTTATGATTTGGCCCGAAAGAAGTTTTGCTTTTTCTGTCGAAACATTTTCTGCTTTGCCGAAATCCAACCGGGTGAGGTGTCCGTCTTTGTCATAGTTAAATTGTGTGGTGAAATAGCCTTTGCTGCCGTTTTCCTGTTTCAGTTCTATCTCTCCAAATTCGTTGCGGTTATATTCGATGGTCAAACTATCCACCATTGTTAGTACGGATGAAACTTTGTCCAATTTGTTCAAAAGCCCTACTTCATTAAAATGATACACAATCATGTCCGGCCGCTTGTCGATTGGTCTATTTGTTCTTTTGATACTGGTTACTCCGGTCATCGACTTCACTTTATTGGCCCAAAGAAATTGCTGGTTAAAAAACATTTCTTCTTTGAAAACATTCCCAAGCCGGTTATCGATTATTTGTGAGGATGCTGGTTTGCAATTCAACAGCATAAGGATTAAGAAAAATTGACAATGGACGATGGACAATTTCCAATAATTCTTCAAACAACTGAAGTCCTGCTTTGTGTTGGATGCGGACAGATGACCAACTGATGCTGTCTGATTATTGCCTAATAAAAAATGATAAATCATGAACGCGATTGAATTTGGCCCAATGCCTCTGTTGTCGAAAAGACAGGTGCAAGACATTGGTTTTGTGAGCAAACATAGATGGCTGACTTCGTGCCAAATCTGTTTTGGAACAAAGGCAATGAACTTTGTTTTGTTGATGCAACAATGATGGCGTTGGGTAAAAAATGGGTGTTTAATTCTTGTTGCATTTTTTGGGCATCATCACCCGTTACTACTATTTCATAAAACTCCACACTCAGCCACTGATAGGCTTGCAACCAGTTCGAATATGCTGATGCAACATCAACTATCGGCAAGATATTGGATAACATTTTTTTGCACATTTTCAAATAATCCTTATTCATAAAATGTATGGAAAGTTTGAAAAGAACTTTGCACATCGCACTGTTTGACGAAGGAATTACGTTGTCCTGAATTTCCTTTTTTCGGGCAATGAGTTTTTCGGAAGTGGAAGAGGTGAAAAAGAAAAGACCGTCATTCTCATCATAGAAAAACGCGATTACATTTTTACAAATTGCCTCAGCCCGATGAAGCCACTTTTCATCGCCACTTACCTCATACAGTTCAAGAAATGCTTCTGCGGCAAATGCGTAATCATCGAGAAAACCATCAATGGAAGTTTGGCCTTTTGTGATGGTGTGAAAAAATGTTCCATCTTTTTTCTGCAATAAGTTCACGATGTTTTCAGCGCAATCAATAGCACTGCACAAATAGTTTTTTTCTGGGAAAGACTTGTGCGCTTCGCAAAATGCTGTTACCAACAAAGCATTCCACGAGGTGATGCACTTGTCATCTAGTGCGGGTCTTATTCTATCATCACGCACCTGCATAAGTTTTGCTTGAATGGTTGCAACTTTACTTTTCAATTCTTCAACAGAAATATTTTGCTTCGCTGCGAAGTCCTCATCGCATTCTCTTCTGAGCAAAATATTTTGGTCATGTTCCCAAAATCCTTCTTTGCCAATGCAATAATATTTAGACGCGAATGCAAAATCATCTGCGAGAATTG
>JAYSWI010000534.1:0-10915 GCA_043718125.1 Flavobacteriales bacterium | reverse complement strand
GAGTGCTTGGCTATTTGTTGTTTTGGGCACTGGTACCAAATGCCGAAACGACTGCCGAAAAATTGCAGATGCGAGGCGAAACAGTGGACATCAACAACATCACACGCATGGTAAATGATGAAGCAAAAGCTGCTACTGAGCGCATCAACAAATATGGTCAGAAGGCAGCGGATCAAGTTCGCTACGCCACCAGCAACGCAGCTTCGGGCATTGGCCGTGTGTTGTCAATACTGTTCGGTTTTTTTGTCATGATGATTGGTTTCAGTTTGCTTTTGGGATTGGTTAGTATGCTCGTTGTTAGTGATTTTGATTTCTTCGGTTTTGGAGAGAATGGTTTTGAAACCTTGAATTATCTAGTCTTTGCAAATGATGGCACCTTGTGGATGTTGGCCACAGGTATTGTCTTAGCAGCAGGTGCGCCTGCGGTGGCACTCACCTACCTCGGCATAAAATTGATAACGGGCAGCACTAAAAAAATTCGTGGTTTTTCAATGTCATTGCTTGCTCTTTTTATTATAGGAGCTATGCTTTGCATCTATGGCGGTGTCAAAACCGGAAAACAATTTAGTAGAAATGCAGAAATAATTGCCTCATCACAAATTGAAGCTAGCCAAGGTGATACACTTTTTGTAAGTGTAATTGCGGATACAATTTTCAATAGAAATTCAAGCAGAAATGATGACTTTGGAGACCTCACAAAAATTACAGATCATCATATCTATTATGGAGAACCATTAAGTCTCGATTTCAGAGAAACCGATGATAAGAATTACAAAGTGCAGATACGAAAATCAAGTCAGGGTAGAAAAAACGATCAGGCGCATGGCTATTGCAAAAACATGGAATATGAATATTTCATTCATGGTGATTCTGTAAATTTTGCATCTTATTTCACCACCTTGGCTGCGGACAGGTTTCGAGGTCAAAACATAGACATTACTGTTTTTGTTCCAGTTGGAAATTATGTGTCATTGGGAAAAAACATCAGGCAACTAAGTTGGATAGGTGATGAAGGTGATGTGCTGAGAATGGACAAGGATGGTTTGGAAACCGAAGACAATACTTTCAGATCCAAGCACCGCAAACATTATGAAAGCATAGAAGAAGCAACCAACGGTGATGTGATTATCAACGATGATGGTATCATTGTAAAAACAGATGAAGGTGAAATAAATGTGACGCGCAATTAAATCAGATTGAAATCACATCTGGTTTCTCATCAATTATTTCAAATTACATTAACACAAATTGCGGGTAAGAAATAAATAAAATTCAGGAATTTCGTCAACAAACAAATCAATTAAAATTCAAATAGAACATGCAAACAAAAAACATTTTCGCCTGGATACTTTCGGGCCTTGTAGTAGTCATCACCATTATGACTTTGTTGGGAATATGGGACGTAATTAACTGGGCCTTTTTGCGCCAATACTTGGGCAAAACAATTCAGTCACTCATCATCATTGTAATAGCAGGCGTTTTTATATACATCATCAACGCCTTGTTTGGGACCAGTTCGAAAAATATAAATCAAACCAGTTCCACCTCCGGCAATCAAGGTACCTCAGTGAATTAAATATTTAAGATTAAAGAACAAAAAAACTGCGTGTTAGAATATTCATCACGCAGTTTTTTTTATTTAGTTGCAACTGGATTGCATAAGATTGTATTCTCATTTAGTTCATATTTATCCTTCATTAAAAAATAAATTTCAATCATGAAATCAATAGCAAAATATTGGACGTTGCTTATGCTTGCAGTCGCGTTTGCAGCTTGTGCAAATACAAATGCCAATCATTCAAAAAAAAAAATGAATCTTCAAAATATGACGTCCAGTGAAACAAAAAATGAAATAGAAGGCGACACTTCGAATGCAATTGATACAATAGAAATGGCCACTTTTGGTGCCGGCTGTTTTTGGTGTGTAGAAGCGGTTTACACCAGTGTGAATGGGGTATTGAAAGTGCAAAGTGGATACAGTGGTGGTTTTGTAAAAAATCCTTCTTATAAGGAGGTATGCAGCGGAAATACTGGCCATGCCGAAGTTTGCCAAATCACTTTCGATCCGCGCATTATTACTTATTTGCAATTGCTCGAAGTATTTTTTGAAGTACACGACCCAACTACTTTAAACCGACAAGGTGGTGATGTTGGAACCCAATACCGCAGTGCTATTTACTATCACAATAATGCTCAAATGTCAGCAGCTCAATTGGCAATCAGTGCTGCCACCGAAAGTGAAAATTGGAGCGACCAGATCGTTACTGAAGTAACAGAATTTGATACATTTTTTCCAGCAGAGGATTATCATAATGACTACTTTGCTCTGCATGGCGAACAGCCATATTGCCAAATGGTAGTGAAGCCAAAAGTGGACAAATTCAAAAAGCATTTTGGCGAGCTTTTGAAGAAATAATATTCTGAAAATTTTTACCTATTGAAGTAGCGCAACATGGCAGCAAACGGATAATCATCTGCTGTCATTTCAGTTATCATCGCTTTTGATTCCGTCACCAACTCAGCGTCTATGTTGTTTTTTATGGCAAGTCGATATACTTTCAAATGACGATATTCTTGAAACCGCAGTCTGCGCAGTTCAACCCTATTGATACCATAAAAATTTTCCATAGCGGCAAGAAACTTTGATGCGTTTCTCTTTTTTGTATTTGCTGTGGCTATCACTTCACGAGTGTTTTCATCGGCTTCCCATTTCAAATAAAGTTCCGTATCTGCAAAATATGGATTCAGTAAGGCAGGTTTTTCTTTCGCCAAAGTAGCCAAATATTTTTTCAGATCCGATGCCGACAAAAGCGGCTGCGGGCTATGCACACTCATCAAAGTGAGCAAATCTGTTTCTGTATGTGTGGCCAAAAGTTTAGGTCCAGCCAGCTTGGTGCCTAGCAATGGAAAATTGTTGCTCTTATAGGTTTGATTGCATATCTGACAGCAGAATAAATAATTGTCGTAGTTGTATGCAAGCCACCAGTACAAATCTTTAGGCCGGTAATGTTCAACATCGCCATGTGCCACTTGCGGCACTTTGCACTCACAATATGCGCACTTTTCACTCGACTCTTTTTTTAGTTGCGTCTTTGCCTTTTTCCAATACTCACTGTCAAATTGTTTGGATGGAATTTCACCCAATTCAATTTTTTTCAAACAAAGTGCAATCAGTTTTTTCTCTCTGGCCGCACCCAAAAAAACAGTTGCAATTGCAGCAGATGTTCGTTCTCTTTTTAGTGCTATCATTTCAATTTGCTTTCTATTTTTCTTAGAAGATCGTTGTGTCTGGTAGCAGTCATCATAGTCAACGGCCTTTCGGGAATATTGCGCAATTCCTCTCCCATTTTTTTCAAATTCTTTTTGTCCAATGTGCTTTTGCCCGATTTGTTTTTCATCAGTTGGTAGCTCTCCTTTTTCTTCTGAACCTCAAAACTTTCGTCCGTTTCAACACCAAATACAGGGCTTAACAAAAGTTGATGTACCAACATGTTTTGAGGATTTCCGGCAAATGCCACCAACGATATTTTATAGTCCTCCTTTTGCAAAGCATAAAGTTCTCCCTCAGCCGCTTGCTGCGCTGTTAGTGGTGAATGCGTGGTGGCTATCAATTGCATATTCGGAAGTTTTAGATGTATGAAATCCAACAATTTTCTTTGCCAGCGTGGATGTAAGTGCAGATCAATTTCATCAATGAGTAAAATTCCCCTTGCGTTCAGTGGTGTCTTTTGATCGCCAAAAGTTTCCGTCAAACGATAAAGTAAATCCCCAATCCATGCTGCCATATTTTGGTATCCATCACTAAGCTGTTCAAGCGACAAAATACTTTTGCCTTCTTTGAAAAGCAAAGTCTTATTCAATTTATCAATACCATGAAACTTGAAACCCTCCAAGAAATAATTCAACGTTTGTTCAATGATTTTTATTTGAGATTTGCCACCTTTATACTCCGCATTCATGGCCCACGATGTCAACGATACAAGTTGTGAGTCTGGGTTGAAAAGCGAGAAAACACTAGCACTGCGATTCGAAATTCTATACCGCTCCTTCGAGGAAGTAAATTCTGCTTGTCGCGTATTTCTGCGCGATGCTCCATAGGCCGCTACAAAATAATTGCGTTCTGTATGTGCAATGGCAGCATCCAACAATTCCAACGAATTTCTATTCAATTTTAGCAATTCATTCCGATTGGCTTTCATAGGAATTCGCAGCGCAATTTTTCTTTCCTGATTGTCTTGAGTCACTAAAACTGCTTCAATCTTCGCTTCCTTCTTGCCGTATTTAACCCACTCGGAGGTGTCGTTGATTAGCTCTACAAAGCTCTCGCTACCTGCACTTACAATTGCTATTGCTTTCAGAATGTTGCTTTTACCAGTTCCGTTCTGACCCAACAAAATAGTTTGCTTGCGCACTGTGCCAAGATCATTTTCAAATGACACGTTCAAATCATCGAATCCTTTGAAATCTTTTAAAGCAATTTTTTTTAGAAACATAATTTTTAAGTTGAATTGAACACAAATCTAATGTTGTATTTTTTTAATAATTCAGAATCACTTCATTGCTCTACTTGGTCGAATTATTATTTCAGAAATGACACTTTCTATTGGACAATTGATAGCGTGAAGTATCTGATCCGCTACGAGATCAGGTGACAATCCAGTTGCAAAATAGTCTTTGTATTGATCCAACATACTTTTATTTGTGCTACTGTCAATGAAGGATGTGTTGACACTGCCCGGACTAATGGTGGTCACTCTAACTTTATCAGCAAGCTCAATTCTAATGCTTTCACTAATGGCTAACACGGCATGTTTCGTTGCACAATAAACCCCGCTATTTGGAAATACTTGATGCGCACCCACACTTCCAATATTTATTATTTGTCCCTTACTGGCTATTAAATATGGTAGTGCAGCATGTATGCAATTGAGCAGCCCTTTCACATTGGTATCGATCATTTCGTGCCATTGTTCCAGATGGCCATCCGAAAGTGGATCAAAAAATCCTATACCGGCATTATTTATCAAAACATCAATTTGCCCCCATTTGCTTTTTATGTCATTTATTTTTTCGCCAATCAAATTGTGATCGCGCACATCACACACAGCAATTTCCACTTTAGCACCCAGCTCTTCTTGAAGTTTTAGTAGCTTCTTTTCATTGCGTGCTATCAACAATAATTGATGGTTGGATAAGGCCAGCTTCCTTGCCACTGCCTCCCCTATTCCACTGCTGGCTCCTGTAATTATGATGTTTTTCATATTCTAATTTCTTGTTGTGTTTTTAGCATTACAACTTTTTGCAAATGAAACATTCCTCATTCAGAATGAGCGATTATTTTCGCGTGCTTATTTTTCAATCTGTACCATTTTTATTGTCAAAATAAAATATAAGACACATGCTAAAGGAAGGTGAAGTAGTTGTTCATGATGAGGGTGCAAGTCATTTTCAAAATTTCATAGCCATAGGTGGCCGTTTGAAATTGACCAATGATAGATTACTTTTTTATAGTCACAACTTGCGCAATCATAGCCACCAATTGGTTATTGACTTGAAAGAAATTGTAAGTATCGAATTTTTCAAGACGCTTCTTATCAATCCAAATGGAATAACACTAATGCTCAAAAATGGCGACATCGAGAATTTCATTGTTGATGACCGAAAATTATGGAGCGAGCGAATAATGTCCATGCAAATTCAATTGGTGTAGTTCAGTTTCATTTCCGAAACTTTATTGAAAGTGTGTTCGTTTCAGTTCATTCTGAAACTTCGCCCTATGAATAAGAAAAAATCATCAAGTAATGTGCGCAAATGCAAAGTGCGTATCAATCTAAAAAAATTCGAAAGTATTTTGCTCAGTATGAAAATTTGGGGTTTTCCTGAATTTAATCATTGTTTAAACTAATTGTTTTGAGCAAAAAAAACCGCCTTCAAGAAAGCGGTTTCAAAAGATATTTCTTAATGCGTTTGCGCGAAACAAAAAATCGAATTAGCGTTGTACAACCATTCGCTTTGTGACTTTTTTATCTGCACATTGAACTGAATAGAGATAAACTCCTGATTCAAATTCTGATGTATTCAGTTTGATAATATTTGTTCCTCTTTTGCCATCAACTGTTTTGGAATAAACTTTTTCTCCCACCAAATTCATTATATCCAATTGAACCGCATCTGGCTGCATCAGCAACACTTGCACTTCTGTGAAGTTACTTGCAGGGTTAGGAATATTTTGAAAAACTTCAATAGATTGCACTGCAAGTATTTCAATATTATCGGGGTCAATAACATTCAAAGAATAATTTGTAAAAGAATATCCAATGGCTTGCACTCCACCCAATAGGCCCAGATTGATATAAACGGTAGCGTATATAGTAACAGGGAAATTTCCAGGCACGTTAGGAATTCCAGTAATGTCACCGCAATACATATTGCCTGGCATGAACATACAAGGATTAGGGGAATCATCACCGTTATTACAAGTCACATTTAAACCAATGTTTGAAAGTTGGACATCCGCAAGACCATTAAAGATGGCAATGCTATCCAAACTTATAGAATCAATAAGTAATGTTGGAGGAAAGAGTGGATCTACATCTGCGGCACTAATAGGGGCAAGCACATAAACAACATCGTTGTAAGGTAAACCTAAGAAGGCGTTATCAAAGGTTTCGCCCAATTGAGGATCGGGAGATACCCCAAAAGTTGCCCCCATCCAGTCGTGATCTGATGGCGTGCATTGGGCTGTTGCAAAATTGAACGAAGCCACCAATAAGGTAGCTAAGAGTATTTGTTTTTTCATAAAAGTTTGGTTTTACATTTCACGTTCCACTTCTTCCATATACACCATATCAATTGCTTCGCTTTGCGTTGGTGTAATTTTCAAAACGGGATCTAACTGTGATATAGAGATCAATTTTTGAACTGACGCTTGAAGTCCGCACATTACAAACGAACCATTGCTATCTCTGCAAAGCCTATTGGCAACAAGCACAGCACTCAAGCCCGATGAATCAATATAGCGCGTCTCACTCAAATCAATGATTAGGTTTTTTTTCCCTTCTTTATTGAGTAGTACTATTTCACTTTTCAATTCAGGTGCGTGTATGGCATCCAGCTTTTCCACCTTTGTTTTAATGATGGTTACTTTATCTTTTTCTTCTATTTCGAATTTCATCTTTTTGATGGTTTTGGCCAAATGTAGAAACATTCTTCCATTGTCAATGTTTTGTTGTTGTTGATACCAACAGAGAAAAGTGAACAATGTTCATTATGCAATGGCTGCGGCCATAGCTATTCCTAAAAGGATACTACCAAATTTCATCCAATTAAATTTGTGGCCTTCTTCGCTTTCGAAAATAATGGTGGTAGAGACATGTAGTAAAATTCCGATAAGCACACCTGTTACTTTCGGAGTTAGGGTTGCTATGTTGGCCAATCCTATTTCTCCAATATAGAAATGTGCAAATGCTCCTGCGGGTGCTACTAATGCGAAAACTATAGCCCAAAATATAGCGCGATTTTTTCGAAGCCCTACATTAATTAATAAAGCAGTAAAGACCAACGACTCTGTGACTTTGTGCAACGAAATGCCCACCAGAAGCGAGTTGCGGTGGTCGCCCGTAGCTACGTGATCGTGGCCGTGATGATGGTGTGCGTGTCCTTCAATAACGCCTCCAAATGGCATCCCCTCAATGAAGGCATGAATCCACAACGAACCCATAACGGTGTATAAAAATCGTGTCCCAGTATGGTGGTGTTCGTTGGTGTGTGCGTGGCCATGTTCTACTCCATGTGAGAAAAAGTCCAACACCACTTGCAGCATAAATCCACCTAAGACGTACCAACCTGCATACTCAATTTCGCTACTCATCATCTCCGGAAAAAGATGCAGCAGTGTGAGGCCCAACAAATAAGCTGCGCTAAATGAGAGCAAAAGTTTAAGCCCTTTTCCTGTTTGTTTTTGAGTGATCAAAAAAACAGTAGCTCCAACTATGGAACTGAGAAATAAAATGGATGCGTAAAAAATTGGGACTTGATTCATAAATGTCTGCAAATAATTATTAGTCTTTCTGATTTTTCCTTGTCAAAAGGTTGCAACTGATAATCGCCAAAAGTAGAAATTTGTTTTAGTTCGGCTTTTTCCAACATGGCAAACAACATCGTTGCATCCAAAAGCTGCACACGCTCTGTAAACTGATACTTATTCTCACCCTGTGTAACTTTTATTTCTTTTACAATACGGTCACCCACTACTTTCTTATTTATACTGAAATGAAATTCACCTTCTGTTTTTTCAGTACTTTCAACATTGCACTTGCTAACCAACGAAGCATTGAAATAATCTAAAACAAAAAATCCATTTGGGCCTAAATGCTTTTTCACTTGAGCCAAAACTTTGCTGTTATCCTCTTCCATTTCGAAATAACCAAAGCTGGTAAATAAATTAAATATGCAATCAAATTTTTCAGGTAAAAGAAATGTGCGCATGTCTTGCACATGAAATTTCAGACCTTCCGTTTCAAATTGTTTCGCATGATTTATACTCGAAAATGAGAGATCCAAACCCGTTACATTATTTCCTTTTGAATGTAAGACAACACTGTGTCTGCCTTTGCCACAGGCCAGATCCAAAATATTTGACTGCTCCGGCAGATTCAGATGTTGCAAAAGATTCGAAAGGAAATTGGTGGCCTCTGCCTCATCACGGTGCTGATACAATGCGTGATAAAATGGAGAGTCAAACCATGTTTGAAACCATTCATTCTTTTCATCACCTATCATAACAACTGCGCATTTTTTTGGAGTGGCCGAAGATATAAACGCTTCTGTTGTTAAAACTTGATCTTAGCTATTGTGCTTTGCGGACAATCAATATTCATTCTTGTGACATCTATTTTTTATACTCACATTGAAATAATTATTCAAAATAATATGGAAGAAATAATTTTAACTCCTACTCAGAAAACACCATCAATAAAATTTGAACCAACTGGCCATTTGGAATTGAAAGGCAGAAGCATTCCAGAAAATTCATTAGAATTTTACAAACCACTGAACAATTGGTTGGACAACTATGCCAAAGAGCCAGCAGCTGATACCAATGTGCATGTTCAATTGGAGTATTTCAATACCAGCAGCAGCAAATGTTTGCTCGATTTGTTCAAACGACTTGAAGGGATAAAAAGCAAAGTGACCATTCATTGGTACTACGAGCAGGATGATGAGGACATGCTTGAAGCAGGCGAAGATTATGAAGCAATCATCAGCGTACCCTTCAAAATGATTGAAGTGGAAGAACTTGCTTCGTAAATAATTCTACAATAAATATTTTAAAAAAAGGCAATATGAACTATTGTCTTTTTTTATGCGCTTACAAAATAATATTTTGAATGGAACAACAAAGAGCGCATATTTTTGCAAACATTAATTTCAACTTAATCATTCAATTTATGTCAATTTTCACCCAAGAGGATGAGCTTCAATTAGAAGAAGTAGAAACGAAAGAAGAAAACCGTTTGGTCATTTTTAATGATCATGTAAACACCTTCGAGCATGTGATAAACACTTTGATTGATGTGTGTGAGCATGAGCCAATTCAAGCAGAACAATGCACACACATCATCCATTACAAAGGCAAGTGCGAAGTGAAAATGGGCCGATTCGAAAAACTTGAACCAATGTGTTCTGCATTGCACCTTAGAGGCATCAATGCGGAAATTCATTAATAGGTCCAAAGGAATTTATTTTCAAAAACATTCTAAATAAAAGTACCCTATGAAGAAAATAAATGTGGTGATGTGCCTGATAGCGCTGATTGTTTTGGCCATAGCTTGTGCAAAGGTGCCTATCAGCAATAGACGACAAATGAACTTGATACCTGAAGCTGAGATGATGACGATGAGCTTTCAATCGTATCAAGAATTTTTGGACACCAACAAAGTATTGCCAGCCAATGACCACCGCACTGTGATGGTCAAAAATATTGGCAATAAAATAAAAGGATCTGTTGAGCAATTTCTGACTGAATCGAACCAAACTAAAAGAGTTGAAGGCTTCGTTTGGGACTTCAATGTGGTGGATGAAGACATTGTAAATGCATGGTGTATGCCAGGTGGTAAGGTGGTTGTTTATACCGGAATTTTGCCAGTTACACAGGACGAGAAAAGCCTTGCAGTTGTGATGGGACATGAGATTGCCCATGCCATCGCACGACATGGTAATGAGCGCATGAGTCAAGGCTTGGCACTGCAACTAGGCGGTGCAGTTTTGAGCACTGCAATGCAAGAAAAACCCGCCATTACAAAAAATATTTTCCTTGGTGCTTATGGTATTGGATCAAATCTCGGTATGTTGAGTTACAGCCGCAATCACGAAACGGAAGCCGATAAAATGGGCCTTGTATTTATGGCTATGGCTGGGTATGATCCGACTGCCGCTATTGGTTTTTGGGAGCGCATGTCCGCAGGTGGTGGCCAAGCCCCACCTCAAATATTAAGCACCCATCCAAGTGACGAAACACGTATTGCGGCACTTAAAGAATTCATGCCACAGGCCATGAAGTATTACAAGCCATCTCAGCAGTAATTTTTAGGAAAAAAGTCTTTACTATATCGTTTGAATGATTTCAATTCTAGACGAATCGCTTCACCTTTTGAAAACAAATATTCGGCCTCTTGTCTGGAATATGAAATGGGCCTGAAATAAGTGGATTTGCTTTAAAACAATTACACCTCTTCCTTATGGCAAAAAAACATCTAAGCACTTCAATTAAATATTTCTTTCTACTTTTTGTAGTTGCTTTTGGAGCAATGGCATGTAACAAGAAATCCAAATCTGTCCAAACTGCAGTTGACACAGTAACCACGGAATTTGAGAGCGGAAGGCGTATGGATAATTTCACGTATCTATACTTGTC
>JAYSWI010000533.1:0-3526 GCA_043718125.1 Flavobacteriales bacterium | reverse complement strand
ATCAATACATCATTTGTTTCAGCAACTACAGCAGTGCCACTACCACCGTCCCGCTTGATTTTAGCGGCACAGCATTAGTGGGTTGTTTCCCGTTGATGTTGCCTGTGGATCTGCTCTCATTCGAAGCAACAGAAAAAAATAATACTGTCGAATTGAATTGGACAACTGCCAGCGAATTGAACAACGACTATTTCGAAGTGCAACATTTAAAGCAGGATGGCACTTGGAAAACTATTGAAACAAAAGATGGAAATGGAAATTCAAGTATCAAGTTGTTCTATTCTTTTTTGCACCAAGAACCATTTTTTGGCCAAAATTATTATCGCTTAAAGCAAGTAGATTTTAATGGAGCGTCCACACTTTCAGAAATTGTTGTTGTTGATATCGGTGCCAATTCCGTCATACGACCAAACCCTAACAACGGAAAATTTTGGTGCCTCCTTGCTGCATCTTCTTTTAGTATTTATGATGCGTTGGGATGTGCTGTACCATTTACTTCGAATGGAATCGAAATAGAAATAACAAGGCCGCTCAATGGAATTTATATGCTTGTAAATAAGTTGAGTGGTGAAGCATGGAAGATACTTATAGAATAGATGCTGCCATTGTATGATCAACAAAAAGGCAGTTGCCATATTACAGCAGCCAAGTAGGTGATCATTCGTTATCGCAGCAACGGACTGTCTAATAATTACAATCGGTATAAATTTCTTCAAAACAAATCTGGGAGAATTAAAGAATTGTATCCGCCAAAAAAATCCATTCGATCATTCAGGCTGAACTTCTAATTGATTCCTTCTATTTCAAAAAATAAAAAACAGAAAGTGTAGATGCAATCCATCCAAACCGACTGACCTCAGACAACTTCATTTTTGCATTCTTGTCAAAAGCAAATTATTGATATGTCATCTCATTTCCAGCAGAGAAGTAGGTTTCAAATAATTATTTTCGTTCGCGTATGAAAACACATCTCATTACGGGCGGTTGCGGATTTGTAGGGCGCAACATGGTGAAACGCCTCATGAATTCTACCGATGCAAAAATTATTTTTATTGATAATTTATTGGTAGGTACACATCCTGATACTTGGCTGAATGCCGTCAAATCGAGTGAAGGAGAAGGATTTGCATGTTACAATAACGACCGTCTGCTCTTCATTCAAGATGATGCTAGATCGGCCATAAAGGGTTTGTTGAATGATGAGCAATACTTTAAAAACAGCTTCAATTTTCAATGCGAAAGAATTGCCGATGTATTTCATTTTGCCGCCATTGTGGGCGGGCGGGCTGTGATAGATGGCGACCCAATGGCCGTTGCTTTGGATTTGGCAATTGATGCAGAAATGTTTTATTGGGCATGCAAGTACAAACCAGAGCGTTTGTTGTATCCCAGCAGCAGCGCGGCCTATCCCATTGATTTGCAAACAGAGGGAAATGCCATTCGATTAAAAGAAACGGATATTGATTTTACCAAAATGGGCCAGCCCGATATGACTTATGGATGGACCAAACTCACTGGAGAGTTTTTATCTAAAATAGCCGCATCACATTATGGATTGAAGGTCACATGCATAAGACCATTCAGTGGTTATGGCGAAGATCAAGACCTCACTTATCCTGTCCCTGCTATTGCAGCGCGGGCTGCAAAAAAAGAAGCCCCATTCGAAGTTTGGGGCACCGGATATCAAGGAAGGGATTTTGTGCATATTGATGATGTAATTGATTGCATTTTGTTGGCCATGGATCACATCCACGATGGCACTGCCATAAACATTGGTATGGGCAAACTCACCACCTTCAGAGAAATCATTGCTTTGTTCTGCAATTTTGCCGGATATAGTCCAGAAATAAAAGCACTTACTGATAAACCCGTTGGCGTTTTCTCTAGGTATTGCGACATGTCTTATGTAGAAAATAAGTTGGGCTGGAAGGCCAAAATATCAACGGAAGAGGGAATGAAGCGCGTGTATCTCGCAGCAATTGAACGATTGAGTAGAACAACATCTTAGGAAATGAAATTGGCAAGAACCATCGTTTGTTTTGGCCCCGGGCCCAGATTCAAAGGAGGTATTCAAAATTACAATACCTCCTTGGCGTTGGCACTGGATGCACAGCCTGAAACTGATGTGCATATAGTATCCTGGACACAACAATATCCTTCCATCATTCCGCGCGAATTTGTAGATAAAAGCAGCACGACCGATCTTTTGGAAGGCAGCAATGTTGCGGTAAAGTATATCACCAATTACAACAACCCATTTTCGTGGAGAGAAACCGTTCGTTACATTCTCACCTTATCACCAGAGATGGTGATATTCCAATGGAGCATTGCACTGCAAGGCTTGCCAATTGGATATATGGTGAAAAAACTGAAGCGAGCAGGTATCGAAATTATTTTGGATTTGCATTTTGTTGTTCAAAAGGAAAACTCTACAATAGATAGATATTTCACCAAACGTGGTATTGCGAATGCGTCCACATACATCGTTCATGCAATGAAAACTTATGATGAATTAAAAACACTGTTCCCATATTCAAATTTGATTTTGTCCAAGGATGGTTTGCGAACACCAAAAGAACAAACGGTGATCAAACTTTTTCATCCGATTTATGATTTATTCAAACCAGATGCATTATTTAATATTGAGCAGTTTAAGATTGATAATAAACTAAGAAAGCATGTCTTTTTGTTCTTTGGCTTCATTCGCAAATACAAAGGATTGCATCTAGCTTTAGAAGCCTTTAAAAAAGTATGTGAAAAGAGAGACGATGTATCGTTTCTCATTTGTGGCGAATCATTCTGGCAAACACTTGATAGCAATAAATTCACAACCAAATTGAAACAAACTTTATTTGGTCTAGCCAAATCTATTTTCCTTAAGAAGCAAGATGATGAAAAGGAATACAATCCATTGGCACTGGTTAAGGAATTTGGACTTGATGATAGATGCGTTGTGTTCAATAAGTTTATTCCGAACGAAGAAGTTCATCGTTATTTTCAAGCGGCAGATGTTGTGGTACTCTATTATTTAACAGCTACACCTTCGGGCATAGAATCACTGAGCTATAATTTCAATTTGCCAATAGTGGCCACTAAAGTTGGTCATTTTCCAGAAACGATAAAGCATGGATTTAATGGTTATTTGGCCAATGCCAATGATGTTGATGACATGGCAAATCAAATGATGAAGTCATTAGAAAATCCCATTACACGTGAGAATATAGGTGTGGCAACAAAGGACATCAGCTGGAGTAATTATGCCAAGGCCATTTTGAAAAAGGTTTGATCCGATGAATTCCAAAATTCAAAATTTTCTTATAGGGCTACCAAGTTAGGTCGCAAATGATGATTTGATAGTCCAACGAACAAGGCAGTGCGTATTATATTTTTTTAGTAGCAGGACAACCACGAAGTGGTTGAATGTCCCGATTACTATCGGGAAACGGTGGGTGCATCACCCACCGTGCAATGCTGGTGCAATATCCCAACCCTTCTCATTTTGAGAAGGTTTGAATTTGTATCATCG
>JAYSWI010000532.1:0-3530 GCA_043718125.1 Flavobacteriales bacterium | reverse complement strand
GCCAACGCAGACCCATCACTATTCCCGGTCCAATAGCATTGGTGTGTCGTTCGTTGCCGTGTTGCCAACCGCCTTGACTCCAGCCTGTGTTTGAGTCGAACTGCTCGTTGTAATACCTAAGATCGCAACCTGCATATCCATCGAATTTCCGGTTTAACGGTAGGTTGTATTCATAACCAATCCTGAGGCTTATGGCCGATTGGTTGCGATAGTTATCAAGGGTGTCATTGGTAAATTCTTCAACATCAGAAAATTGTAAACCAAAGCCAAGACGCATGGCGTGATTACCCTTCATAAAACGGGATGAGAACTGGTAGGGATTTTCATGGCTGCCAAATTGGTTAAGGTTGATGACTTGCCTTATTAAATAGGTCAAGTCGGTACCAACTTCGTGGCGCAGTTGATTGCCTGTTGTATCAACTTGACCAATGGTTGAATTGAATACGATTGCAAGGGCTGTTACAAGCGAGTATTTTTTCATCATAGTGAATTGTTGCTGTGCAAAATAATACGCAATACAATTGCAAACCTTCCTATTCTCACCTATTCTTTTTCAGCGCACAATGGCAGAGCCTCGCACAACACCCCTCAAAAAAAACCGCCCGCATAAAGCGGGCGGCTTTTTCAAAAAATTCAATTTCATTTTCTACTCCATAGTAACAACTCTCTGCGCTGCAAAACTTCCTTTAGGAGTTTCCAGACGGATGAGGTATTGCCCGACAGGCATCGTGCGCAAGTCCACTGATATGCTTTCACCCAGCAAAGTATTCACACGTTGTTGATGCACTATTGCACCTGTGCTATTGTACACAATCAGTTTAGATTTTTGCAAAGCGGAAGAAGGCATGATGGTGAACTGCCCGTTGTTCGGATTTGGATAAACACTGAACAACGTTAGCAATTCATCATACTCCTTCAAGTTAGTTACTACTTCCACTTCTGCTATCGGATTTTTTATTTCTGCATTGCCAAGAGAGTCTATAGCCTCGCAATACAAACCATACGTGCTACCAAGTTCGCCTATCATTTCCACCTCATCATCAAAGGTGGTGAAGAGTGAGAGAAATGGCCCTCCATTGTGGCTTACATATACTTTGTAATTGCTGATACCACATCCTGCATCGATGCCATTTAGTTGAATGTGGATGATGGTGTCGTTGCTTACATAAGCACTGATGGTACTTGTGGGTGGGAGCACATCTATTGTGTTCAACCAGGTGTTGGTGGCTATCGGAGTGTTGGTGTCGAAATAAATGCTTGCTGTGCTTTGCAGTTCATCACCACTTTCTAATTCTGTTCTAGGTCGTACAGAGTAATAAAGATAACCTTCGCCTTCGGGTGATGTGATGTTGGGCGAAAGAAATCCATCTAGCAATGGAAGTGATTCGGTTACTAAATCCAGTGTGGTCAATTGCCATGAGATGATACCTGTCTGTGTGTCAAAGTTTCCGTTGAGTCGCACTTTGAAAGATGTGTTACCATCTAAGAAAAGGTCCATAGCAAACTCTTGTCTTCCACGTGGCACTCTGATTCCTTGTCCGGCTAACAGTATATCTCCAAATTCAAAAGTGGCAGGGTCGAACACTTGTAAATCCAATGTATCCAACACCTTTACTATTTGCGCATCTGCTGTTGCAGAGTCTGCATTTTCAAATGCAATTCCGAAAAAGTGTTTGTCTAAGTTGTTCAGGTATTGCTCTTCGCCCACACCCATTGGCCCATAGATAGCATTGGGGTCAAATGATGCAACCAAGCTTGTTGGTGATTTGCGAATGTTATTTGGGTTCAGATTGTCGTTTGCATTGTTCAATAAGTCATTGAGTGCATCTGCCAGCTCAGGACAATTGTTTATCATCTCCTGTATTGCTGCTGTCTTATCTGCTAGTGTTCCTGCGTCTTTCAGTGTTTTGAATAGCACATTCAGTCTTCCATTGGTTGTTGCTTCCGAACCAATATTGGCAAGCACCCTTGCAAAACTTTCATCAGTTAGTTTGTTGCCTGTTTTTGCAAGCATGTCATTCATACCTGCTATACGTTCTTGGCTTTTTGTGTTCAGATAATTGTTGCCTACACTCAATGCCTGATCGCGCAATACTTCAGCTGCGGTTTTCATGGCATACGCATTTGCTACATCTATGTCTTGCCAATACTGCGTGTATGTATCAGCTGGCACTTCATATCCATCCCACCAAGCCCAGAATTCTGCACCTGCAATGCGTGCATCGGCAGCAAGATGTTTTTGTCCCACCTTGAGTGTTTTAGTTAGCACTTGCAGCGGCACATTGTGGGTATTGTCGGCAGCCATGTCCACTAGGTCTATGGATTCTATGCCAAGATTTTCTACCGTGTCATACCAATTAGGTGTAGTGGGGCTACCAAAAACATTTGGCTTGTGTGTGAAGGTGATGAACTCAACGGGCATTGATGCATTACCTCGCGCAGTGAAAGGCAATTCATAGGTGTGTCCTGCTGGTATATATGGTATTTTGAAAGTGGCATACCAGCCATGATAGGGTACTCCCCATAAAGTATCTATTTCAAAAAACGTGGTTGTAGAGTCATAGAGAAAGAATACTTCGGAGCGGTCGAGGCTATATAAAGTGTCGTCCACTTGTACTTCAAAAAGACCTGTGTCAGGCGGCAGAATGAAGCCATGTTTCAAATCCACATCGATACCATAAGGATATACCAGGCCAACCATAACACCTGCTGCCGTTACGTTTCCATTGTTGCCTACCACGAGACTGAAGGGAGTATCGCGGCCAATGCGCCAAGCAGTTGGGCCAACCACTTGCGACCATGCGTAAGGATATTTGAAGGCTTCTACTTCGAAGCCATCAATGTATAGAATTGAGTCCAATCCGGGTATCGTTATTTCAACATCATAAAGTCCCAGCTCGGCCAAATGCAAATCGAAAACAGCCCGATAGAAATTGGTGGCTAATGAAGGATAGCTTTCTATTGGGATAAGTTCTACACCATCTTTTATCAACTTCACAGATGCTTCGGAAGAGAGGCTTCCTCCAAAAATTTCCAACGATACATTACCACCACGACCACCTTTGTGTGGTGTGTAATATTCTACACCACTCAGTTCGAAATAGACAGAACTTGTGTCAGCAAATCCGCATGTAGAGTTGATAGCTATGAGTTGTGGTTCCCAATTTCCAAAAGCGTAGGTATGCAATGGGAACTGCGATATGCTGGTTTGCCCATCATCAAATGCCCAAGTGAAAGAAGTTACATTTTCTAATTGTGGAATGAATCCGATGTTGTTGCCAAGGCGGTCTGTTTCAAAAGATGCTGATGGCATATTGCTCTCGCTATGCGTTTCAAAATTGTATGCAAAACATGAGTACGCATTTATTCTAAAGATGATTGAATCATTCATATAACAATCTACTACCAAGGAGTCTATTTGGGAGTTTGCGCTAACAGTAATGTACTTGTATGCCAGCAATGTTCCTTGCATGTTGTATGCGAAAAGGTTCAAATATCCGTTGGCAACATCTGCTGTTTCATAAAAAGTA
>JAYSWI010000531.1:0-3530 GCA_043718125.1 Flavobacteriales bacterium | reverse complement strand
TTGGTGCAAGCAGCAGAGGGAAATCCGGAAGTTCTATGTTTCCTATTTTGAGCATAAAAAATGAGATGGCGAAAATAGACGTATGAAAAAACCCAAATTTTTTGGATAAAAAATTCTTAAGGTGCCAACAGGGTGAGCAAAACCTTCATTCGTTGATAGGAATTTAATATTGAAATAGAACGCAGGCCTTAAAACTGAAAATAATTTCTTCGTTTGAAGCGTGGTTTATCGTTCTTATCAATGCACAATTTTTTGTACATCGTCTCAGCATCGGCATCGCCAAGTTGAGCGGCCTCCACCCAATCGCCACAAGCTCCTTCCATGTCGTGTTTGTAATAAAGTGCTTCGCCATGATAGTAAAGAACCTCTGCTAAACAGTCGGTTTTTTCTAATTTCAACTCGTCTAGCAGCTCAATAGCGGCTGGATATTGGCCCATGTCCAAGAGTATCAGGGCCATGTTCAATTTTGCACGAAACAAAGTAGGTTTGTAGTTGTATGCCATTTGAAAACTCTCGAGGGCCAAGTTGTTTTTTTTCTGGTCGGCATAGTTGGCGGCACATAAGTAGTGGGCTTCGGCATAGGTTGAGTCAAGATATATTGCTTCGTCCAGATAGCGCTGGCAAGCCTTATTCTCCATAGTCATGTACTCCACCACTGCTAACCAATAATAGCCCTGTGCGGCCTCTTCGTTTTTTTGAATGTAAGTGCTAATATCCAATTTTGCAGCATCAAATAGCTGCATTGAAATTTTGCATATCCCACGAAAAAGAAAAAACTCTTGACCTGTGTATCCAGCAGATTTGGCTTGGTCGTAATCATCTAGTGCATGACCATAATCGTCAAGTTTTTGCAAACAATTTGCACGGAGCATGTAAGCCTCTCCGCTAGCGTGCTGCTGCACTTGTAGGTCGGCAGCACTTAGTGCTTTGGCGTAGTCGCCAATGGTGTATGCGGCCATTGCTTGGTCTAGCGGGTTTTGCCCAAAGATTGACAAGCAAAAGCCAAAAAAAGCTGATGTGAGAATTGTTTTTATTTTTAGAAAATTAGACATCTGGTTTTTTTACTTATTTAGGCAATGAGAGGTTGCAATTGCGCAGTTCGTTTTGCTGGGGACTAATGCCTAAACGGAATTTATCATGCCAAGCCCAAAATATTTTTTTGGATTATTATTAACTAAGAGACACTGTCCAGAGAAGTGTGTGGCTTGCAAATAGACAGACACTATTCCGTACCAACATAAACCACTTCGCCAACGATGGGTTTGTTATAAATTTCACTTAATCCTTTGATGTAACTATCCAGTTGTTGCCCATGTTCTTTTCGAAAGGTTCCGGTTTTGAAATCGACCACTTCTATTCTATCCTCATAAATCATTACGCGGTCGGGTCGCAATGTTTTGCCCTCTACAGTTTGCAATTCGCGTTCGATAAATAACTGCAAAAAACCGTAGAACCACCGCTGTGTCTTTTCGCCATTTACGATGTGGCTGACATCTGCTTCCAAACGTTTGATAATAAGTTCTCTTTCGTTTGGTTCTATATCCTGAACTGATTTGGCAATTCCCATATCAATATCGTTTTTTGTTTTTATGCGCGAGAAACATTCGTGTACTCTATTACCATAGCGGATGCTTTCTTCTATTTCTTGATTAAAACAGGGTGAGGAGCGCATTACAAAATCATTGCTTACACCAAAACAATGTTGCATCTCTTCTCCCGCTGCGGCATAGTTTCCTATCGTTGCGTTTAGTCGCGTTCCGAATTCCCATTCTTTTTCATTCACTTTGTAGGTTGCAAAGTCCTTTTCTAAAACATCATTGAGCACTTTGCTGAGTGCCGTGTTTTTTGCTCTTTTCTCATTGAGGATGTACAATCGCTGTTCTGCCCTGGTGGTGGCCACATAGCACAGGTTCAAATCATCAAGTAATATTTTATTTTCTTCCTCCAAAAATTCGCTTGGCCATAGCTCTGGATTTTCTTCCGACATGCTTTTGCGCGCAACCAATGCTGTTTTTAAACCTAATTGTTTTTCATCAGTGGCAATCCATATTTTGTCATATTTCGGACCTGCTGCAAAGCGCGGATAGATGACCACCGGAAATTGCAGGCCCTTGCTTTTATGCACTGTCATCACCTGTACAGCCTGTTCGTTGGATGCTGAGGTGATATAGACTTTGTGCTGAGAAGTCTGCCACCATTCACATAGTTTAGACAGCGAGGCATTGGATTTAACGCAACGTTGACGGACATTGTCCAACAAAAACTCAAGGTATGTATCGGTGTTAAAATTGAAATGTCGAATCAATTTCACCACAAATGAATAGGTGCTTTGTGCATCGCAGAAGTCTTCCATCGCTCCGAAATAGAGTGTAAGCCAACCTTTCAAATCCACAATTAAATCGCGACTATTATTTGTATTGCGCAAGATGTGGTTGGAAACAAATGAGTCGAAGGTTGCCGATGGATGGCCTTCTGAAATTGCTCTGGCGCATTCAACTGCCGCGTAGTGGTTGGCTGAGTTGGTGGTGTAAATAAGGTAGCTCATCACGGCCCTTACTTTTGGAGAAAAGCGCAACAAAAAACTATCTTTTGTTTCAACCTCGAGGCCCGCTGATTTGAGGTGCGATGCAATGACTCCGCCTTCCGCTGCGCCTTTGCGCGTTAGTATCGCTATGTCGCATGGTTTGTATCCGGCAGCAATGGCTTCTCTTGTTTTCTTCAACACTTCTTTTACTATCCAAAGTCTTCCTTCCTCATCTTTTTCGTGCTCCACATTGGTAACCGATACGTATCCTTCCTCATTCCTCACCTGCTGCTGTTGGTGGGACTCATACACCTTAGAAGCAGCTGGAATTTTCGAAGCTAATTTTTCATATAGGTCGTTGTTGAATTGAATTATTGCGCGTGCGCTTCTATAGTTCTTCGTTAAATTTTGAGGTTGATAGTGCATGCTAAAAACAGCCGCTGAGGAGGCATGAATGCCGGCAGCCCTCACCTCTGGAAGCTGCACAAACTGCTCGGCCCGCCCACCTCGCCAGCGATAAATACTTTGTTTTCCATCGCCCACTATCAAATTCAGGTTGTTTTCTGACAGCGCATTTTGAACCAGCGGAATGGCATTGTTCCATTGCAGCACGGAGGTGTCCTGAAACTCATCGAAGAGGATGTGCTTGTATTTGTTGCCTATTCTTTCATAAATAAAAGGAGCTTCGTTTTCGCTTACCACATCATTTATTAGGTCATGAAAATCTTTGATGAGCAAGATGTTTTGATCGCGCTTGATGCCATCAGCGATTGATTTCAAACGTGACATCAAACCCATTTCGTAGATGTTTGAGAGAATAGACTTGCGCAATGAATACTTCACAAATTCAGAGTCACTCAGCGCGTCAGCAATTTCGATGAATAGCACTTTTAGTTCGCTCTTTACACGATCTATTTTTTCTCGGGCGGCTGCGTCAGCCTTTTTCGAAGCCCAGTCATCGAGTCCAATTGTTTTGTGAAAGGTTGGTTTCAACATCACCACTTCA
>JAYSWI010000054.1:0-2725 GCA_043718125.1 Flavobacteriales bacterium | reverse complement strand
AGAAGACTTGAAGTATAAAAATACTGTGAACGAAAGGCGAAATAGATTCGCCTTTTTGTTTGCATATAGTATTACTATTTGTAAAATAATTTTTCATTTAGTATGATTATTTGATACGTTTGCAATCAAATGGTAGAAAGAAGTCAATACAAAAAATTGTTAGAGGCCATGAATGTGCCTCAAGTTTTGGTAATAACTGGAATGAGGCGTGTGGGCAAAAGCACAGCGGTAAAATATTTACTAAGCAAAGTGAAGCATAACAATAAACTAAGTTTGGATTGTGAGCGAATTGAGGTACGAAATCTATTCAACATTCAGAACTATCACCACATCATCGAGGAGTTGGAAATTCTCGGTTTTGATTTTAAAAAGAAGGGGGTAATTGCATTAGATGAAATACAACTCATTTCGAATCTGCCTAGTTTTATTAAGTACGTATATGATAATTATCCAACTAAGTTCATAGTTACTGGATCGAGTTCATACTACATCAAAAATAATTTTTCGGAGAGCCTGTCAGGCAGGAAAAGAATTGTGGAATTGATACCACTAAGTTTTTACGAATTTTTACAGTTTAAACAAGAAAAAGTATTTCGACCATCAAAATTTTCTTTCTGCAAGTTCAATCAGGCATGGTTCAACAAATACAATAAATTGTATGATGAATACATCCATTATGGCGGTTTTCCGGAAGTGGTACTTCAAAATGGAGCCAATCACAAAAGAGAATTATTAAAAGACATCATCAACTCTTATGTAGAAATGGATGTGAAATTATTGTCGGATTATTCACTGTCAAACGATTTGTACAAACTGATGAAACTAATGGCAGCTAGAGTTGGTAGCAAAACTGACTATACAAAAATTGCAGGACTTAGTGGCATAAATAGAACGAAGGTGAAGGATTATCTTCAATTGTTTTCGTCCACTTATTTGCTTTATGAGGTAAAACCATTTTCGCGTAACATTGATCGTGAAATTTCACTTTCACCAAAATTTTATTATTCTGATTCTGGCATATTGAATGAGTTAGCGGGCGACAAAATATCGAGTGGGCAATTGTTCGAAAATGTTATAGCCACTCAACTGAAACCTTTTGGACAACTGAATTATTATCAAAAAAAAACAGGGCAAGAAATTGATTTTATTATCAATGAAAAGGAATCAGTTGAAGTAAAGGAAACCGCACTTGCACCCGATTTGGACACATTGCGTTCTCGCTCGCACCAATTGGCAATAAAGAAGTACCACTTAATAGGTAGGCAAATAACAAAAAATGGTTTTATAGATTTCACTTGGGGTGGCAATGTGTTCAAGCATGAGTGATGAACAGAATTAAATTCGCCACTTTCAAAAAAAAAATACAAATCAATTGATGAAACAAATAGCAGTGATAGGTGCAGGCCAAATGGGCAATGGAATCGCCCATGTTTTCGCACAATATGAATACAATGTGGTGTTGATAGACCTACAACAAACCAACCTTGATAAAGCAATTTCAACCATCGAAAAAAACCTTGAAAGGCAAGTAGCGAAGGGCGTATTAACTGATGAGTTAAAGATTCAAACCTTGGCTCGCATTTCTACACACACGGAAATGACGGCTGCAGTTGCCAATTGCGATTTGGTGGTGGAAGCAGCAACTGAAAACGAAGAATTAAAGCGAAAAATATTTGCCCAAATAGATGCGGCAGCACCGGCACATTGCATACTTGCTACGAACACCAGCAGCATTAGCATTACCAAAATAGCAGCCGCTACAAAACGCCCGCAACAAGTGATTGGCATGCACTTTATGAATCCTGTTCCATTGATGAAGCTAGTGGAAATAATAAGAGGATACAACACCAGCGATGTAGTAAATGATACGATTGTTGCAATAACCAAATCACTCGAAAAGATTCCTGTGGAAGTAAAAGATTATCCTGGATTTGTGGCCAATAAAATATTGATGCCGATGATCAATGAGGCCATTTTCACCTACTTTGAAGGCACCGCAGGCGTTGAGGAAATTGATAATGTTATGAAGTTTGGAATGGCTCACCCAATGGGGCCTTTGCGCTTAGCGGACTTCATAGGGCTAGACACTTGTTTGGCCATACTGCGTGTGTTGCAAGAGGGTTTTGGAAATCCTAAATACGCCCCTTGTCCACTTCTGGTGAACATGGTGATGGCGGGAAAACTGGGCAATAAAACGGGCGAAGGATTTTACAACTATTCAGATCCTAAAAATCCTGTAGTGTCGAGTTCATTTCTTTAAAAAGCGGAATGTCATTTTCGAAAAAGGCTTTTCTTATTTGACTATTTGCACCCTTACCGCCATCATTCCTTTCTGGCCCATTTCCGTTTCGAAGGTCACTTTGTCGTTTTCTTTTATGGGCTGTGCTAAACCATTCACGTGCACAAACACGCTTTGCTGCGATTTCAAATCACGAATAAAACCATAACCTTTGGCATCATTGAAAAACGACACTATTCCCTTTCTTTCAGCTTCTTGTGGTTCTATATCGCGCCTGGTAGCCCCAAGTTGTATGTCATCCACATTGATTTCAATTTTCTTAGCAGACGGATCAAGAGGTGCCGAAGCCAGCATACCATACTCATCCACATATCCTATCATGTTGTCGAAACCCTTGCCTTTGTTGTTGTTGGACTTGCGATCTTCTCTCTTATCATCTTTGTCCTGTCTCTTCTTCAGGCGTTTTTTTTCCTTTTCTTTTTTACT
>JAYSWI010000530.1:0-3534 GCA_043718125.1 Flavobacteriales bacterium | reverse complement strand
TATTTATTACACCATGCCCAATCAAAACGATGTTGCTGTTACAATCAATTACAGCAGCGAGCATTGCTCGTTCGGAATGGCTGTGAATGCAGTTCTTTCATTTGAAGCATGTAATGTTGGTTGTCCGTCAGAAATTATAGTTGTTGAATTGGGCTGCAACACATTTCAATTTTCTCTCAATGCAAGCCAGCAGGAAAATATTTCTTGGGATATCAACGGAGAAATTTTGGTTGGAAATAATGTGGGCTATGTGCTGCCCGCTTCTGGCACTTATACTATCACAGCATTTTATGATGGTGATGATTGTAGCGGTGGTGTTGCGCTTGAAACTGCTCTTGACTATGAGGCATGTGGTGTAGCCTGCCCTACTGAAATCATTGTTGTAGAAAACCTATGCAACGAGTATCACTTCACTATCGATGTGGACTATCCTCAACTGGGTGCTATCTGGACGGTGGACGGAGATACGCTAAGCAATACAACTGATCTGATTTACACCTTGCCCGAAGACGGAGCTTATGAAATAAGTGTGTATTACTCCGGCCCCGATTGTCCGCTTGGCACAACACTTACATCGTTATTCACTTTTGTACACTGCAATAATGTTTGCCCAACAGAAATAGAAATAGACAGCCTCGGTTGTAACAATTATGTTTTGAGCTTGAACAATATTGCAACAAACGAGCAAGCAGTTTGGACTATCAACGGACAAACACTTCCCACTTCATCATCAGTGAATATTACAGTGCCCGAAACAGGAACAACGGTTGATGTCTATTATACAGGCACAGAATGCACAGGCGGAGTTTCATTCAATACAACACTCAATTGGAATGTATGTGGAGATGGCAGTTGCACGGCTTCATTCAACTATGTGCTAGCCGCAAATGGCGAAGTAATATTCACTAACACATCTTCATATCAAGGCATGGCGGAATACTTATGGAACTTTGGTGAGGGCAATACAAGCAGCGAAGAATCGCCCACTTTTCAATACGATGAGAATGCTCTATACAACGTTTGTCTTACCACAATCACTGACAATTGTGAAGATACTTATTGCGCAGAATTTTCTGTGGAAAGCGTTTTTGTTTGTGAGGAAAATGAAATAGAAATAACCATTGATGGCAATAACACAAACAATTCCACAGAGCTTTTGTACTATTCTATTCTAGATGTTGCAAACGATACTGTAGCGACAACGGTTGTGCCCTTCCCTGTTGGTCAGAGTTCCAACACACAAGTCTTTTGTCTGCCAGATGGATGTTATTCATTCAGTGTTGATGAGCCTATTAACCTTTCTGCAATTGTGCTGAACGTTATGAATAATACAAGTGCAACCTTGCTTGTGGATATGGACTTGCCATCCACTCAACTGGACACTACTGTTTATTTTGGTGTCAATGTGGAGTGCCCTGATAATGTATTGGAAATACAAAACCACAACGCACTCATCATCTATCCAAATCCTGCTTATGATGTGGTGCGTATTCAATCCATATTTCCAAACACCAATGCAACGTTGCAATTGATTGACATTACAGGCAGAGTGGTTTATTCTGAAAAAATGAATGGCACTATCACGATGCTATCAGTGGCAAAACTTAGCAGCGGTATCTACACGGTGAGGTATGAATCGAATGGAATAACTACGATTGGAATATTGGAAATAGTGAATTAGGACATCAACCCCTCACCCAATTCTCAACCAGCTTCAAACCATATTCAGTCAGAATTCTTTCAGGATGATACTGTACTGCTCGAAGATTGTATTTTTTGTGGCATATAGCTCGTAATAATAATTGGAGCTTTCCTGTTGTGCAAGACAGGCTGAGTGAAGAGAGACATTCATACGAGGCTACGTGGGAATTTTGTGGTGAAATTTTAAATGTGTGACTTGATTACTTTATATACTTTGACGACAGTGCTAATACCAATTGAAATTATGAAATAGGCCAGCCATTTTCTCTCCAAGAAATTTGCCGCTTCTCTTCTCCCAAAAAAGGTATGCCGCTTTCCTTCTCCCACTGGAGAAGGTGGCCTTCTGGCAAAAGCCAGAAGGCCGGATGAGGTGAGAAGATGCCCAAGGCTTATGAGGTAGAGAAAACGCAAGTGAGGTGTAAAGCAGATCGGACTAATTCATAATTTCAAATGGTATCATTACTGAAAGTGAGAAACTTGGGATGGCGGTATATCAGTTCTTTTACTTTTCAAATGACTATTGTATAAACGAAAGAAATTTATTCTTTTTCATCAAAATGAAACTTCGCTTAAGCACTGCCCGTTCAACGCTCTGTAGAAAGTTTCTATTTGGTATTAAAACCAATCCGTTAAAAAGCATTGAAGAAGCCTCCAAACGTGGAGGCTTCTTCGTTTTCAAACTTTTTATTTATCAAATGAAACAATGTTGGTATGTGCTGCGTTCAAACCCGCATCTGAAAGAACTTGAATAACTCCAAAAGCGGAGTATTACATAAAGAAACTTCTCTGATTAAGAGTAGTCAAGGTTAATTAAGGTTAAGCAAGTGAATGGCTCTGGTAACGACTGGGGCCATTCCTATTTTTTTGATTTAGGAGAAAATCGCTCTATATCAAGAAAGCTAAGGCAGCATAAATATTTCTTCGAAAAATTCGATTTGTCAAACTTTCGATTATCAAAATCAATACATTAGACCACAATTGGATAACACCAATACTAAAGTATCAGAGCGATACTGACTTGCCTGTAGATGTAAAATTTGGCGATTCTACGAATAACAGGAAGAGTTAGAAGGCGCGCCCGTTCAGGGCGTGTTCCTTTTAAACCCTTTCGATTTATTCGGGGCCGCCAAATGCCTACATCTAGTTGAAAGCTCAGTTTGAGAGGCCACGCTCTGCCTGAGAATCAAAACCAATTCAGTCTTCTCAAATTGGGTAAATGGAGGCAAATGATTTCACTCGTGTCAATTCTCGAAAGGCAAAACCTGTCTTTCTAATCAATTCATTTTACAAATTCCTCTTCCTCTTAAATTAAAAGGAAGACCAAAAAATCAATCTCTTATGAAAACAAATTTAATTTCAATTTACAGAACTTTAGTTGTGCTAACAGCGTAGTTAAGCTCACTATCAATCTTTGCACAGAAATATTATTGGATGCTGCCACCCAACAAAGTGAATGTCCAAAGCACCACATTGACAAATACAGCGGTTACGAATGCAACTAGTGGAACTTATTCCCATGCGGATGCGGCTTATGATCAGAATGGGAACATTCTTTTTTATGTGCAATGCTTTTACGATAGCGGTCTGCAAGGTTATGTGAATCAAATAAGGTCAAGTACCGGTGCTCTTGTGGGCAATTTTGGACAAATTGGTTTAGGCCTAGGAACAGATTTGGAAATAGTTCCTGTTCCTGATGGATGTCTTCAGTTTTACCTGATTTACTCAGAGCCTTATGCCTATCCAAATTGGCTGTTGGAATACGCCAAAATAGATTGCAGTAGCGGTTCTCCTGTTGTTACAAGCTCAAATAATGTGCTGGGCGGGTATGGTCAA
>JAYSWI010000529.1:0-3548 GCA_043718125.1 Flavobacteriales bacterium | reverse complement strand
CACGGACACTGCGCAAAGGGCCAACTACGAGCGTTTGCACAATGAGCGCAGCATGGGCAAGGCAGAGCAAGAACGTAGAGAACACATCTATAATTTATTTGTAAAACATCAGCAAAGGCAAACACGATATCGGGATGCTGTGGCTTCGGAATATGCCGGAAGAAACAGGAAGGTGCCGTTCGCAAAACTTTATAGCCGAGCAAATGTTTTTGTAAATATCGTTTTCCTTATCCTTTTTCTGGCCATCACTGTTATGCCTATATGGAGCTATATGGCCGAACGTTCGCTACCCGAAAGCGAGCAGCGTGCAGCCATCTTTTTTATCTGTCCTGCTGTGCTGGGTATTATTTTTATGAGCTATGGATACTACTATTGGTTCGTGCTGAAGACAGATAGATATTAGAGTTAATCTGCTGTACATGTCCCCATATTTTTGGTATTGTCAACAATATCTTCAAAGAAATTTTCCCATGACAGACATCTTTCTTTCCGTTTCCTCCCACTCCATTTCTGCCACTGAGCCTTCTACTATTCCTCCGCCTGCAAACAGGGTGATTTCGTTTTCTCTCATACGCATGCATCGAAGGTTTACGAAATAGTCCGCATCACCATTGGCATACAAAACGCCTAAGTAGCCGGTGTACAAACTTCTGGAATGTGGCTCGTGATTGTATATGAACTGCCTAGCATACTCAAGTGGAAATCCGCACACAGCGGGAGTGGGATGCAGGGCGGAGAGCACTTGATGTACACTGCCTTCGAACTCAAAACTAATCTCTGTGATGAGATGCAGCAATGAACCCGCTTGGATGGTGCGTGGGCCGATGTGTTGGGTTGGTTTTGCTCCTATTGCTTGGAGCGATGTTAGAATGGATTCGGTGACAATGGATTGTTCTCTGCCTTCTTTTTCTCCCCAGGTGGTGTGTTCTATTTGTTGTGTTGGGTCGTAAGTTTTTGTGGCTGCAAGTGCTACTGTTTTATATTCTTTGCCGCGTTTACTCAGCAACAATTCTGGTGTTGCGCCCATCCACACTTCATTGCCAATGCGCAACCAATACACCAAAGCATTTGGATAGGCTACACACATCGAGGTGTAAATATTTAGCCATTCTAAAATGGATTTAGTACAAGTCTTCTTTCTAATTCTACTCACAACCACTTTCTTCAAAAGGGTGGTTTGAAATAGCTTCAGGGCACTTTCTATTACTGCGGCATGTTCTGCTTTGCTTATTTCGACATCCGGTTTTGTATTGTGATTGGAAAAGGATTCGCAAACAAATTGTGTAGTAGGTATGGTAGATTTCTTCTGCGCGAAAAACAGAAGTTTATTCGTTGAGTCAGGAAAACGAAGGCACGAAAATTCATTGTTGTTTGAAAAAAAACCTTCTTGTTGAGAGAGTTCCTTTTCATCTATTTCAAATTGCAACAAAAGGCTCATGCTGGTTTGATTTTTACTATCACTGTAAGCCTACTTATGGCGATGAGGTTGTTTTCCTCATCCACTATTTCGATGCCCCACACGTGGGTGCTTTTACCTTGATGAATGATTTTTGCTTTGCCCCAAACCATGCCATGCCGCTTGCTGCGCAGATGGTTGATGTTTAGCTCCACGCCCATGCAGGTGCCTCCATTTGCCATCACCAAAAGGTGCGACCCATAGCTGCCAATGGTTTCGGCCAGGGCTGCGCTTGCTCCACCGTGCAATAGCCCAAGAGGTTGGTGGGTGCGGCTGTCCACGGGCATGGTGGCCTCCACAAGCCCATCGGATATTTTGGTAAACACAATGCCTAGTGTGCCTATAAGTGTGTTGGAGTTGTGGGCGTTGGCTGCCGCGAGAAGTTCTTCCATAATGGGTGCAAGATGGTAAAGATGAAGTGTGTAATCTTCTAATTTGGGAATGCATCGGAGCTTGTGGAAACGACTTTCTCTATATTTTTTGTAAAATGATTAGACGTGTTTGAACGTTTTGATTTTTGATGTGTAGGACTTCCGGGAATTTTTGAATTCAGGGTGCTTATTCTATCATCTAATGAATTTGTTTAATGAACCTCCAAGACATTATTTTCATTTAATATTCAATACCATGTTTCTAAATCAAACAAATTTCAAGCGCAGTATTTGGTTTATCTCTTTGATTGTTTTGTTGGCCACAGCCTGTGTGCAAACCAAACGCAATTCTAAAAGTAATGGCAATGATGAGGGCCTGGGCACAGTAGGTATTGTAACCAAAAAGGACAACAACGATGTGCCTGAGAGTGCCACAGAAATGGCTGAACCTACAGTGATTGATGTGGCAATGAATGATGATGTGCATGGAATCAAGAACGAGTTCTTGAATGATGCAAATGCAGAAGAGGTGGAGACAGAAAAATCAGACTTCAACGAAGGGGGTATTGTGAATGCAGTAGAAGTGGTGGAAGTAAAAACAAATACAACAAATGCGGCCTGCTTTGGCGCGAGCGTTGTGCCAACTGCTACAATCACAAGCGGTAGCACTTTTCACTTCCACTCCGATGTGTGGGATGTGGCGGACAAGAAGTTTGTGCCGACTCCTTCATTTTCAATAAAGGAAGAGGATATTGCAATGGACAAATGGATTGATGATGATGGCGAGGAAATGCCAACCAATGGCTCTACCAATGCAGTTGGACTGGCAGGACAACTGACGGCAGGCGAAGTGAATGACTTTAAGAAATGGAAAATGTGGGACGACATTGCTCAAGGCGAGTTGTTGCATTACACCAATACTTGGCGCATCTATCCGCAAGAGCGATATACCGCTTTGGTGCTAACTGAAAGTGGCGCTCCGGTGGTGGATGCGGTGGTGAAGCTATGGTCGAAATCGGATGAATTGATTTGGCAATCTAAAACGGACAATACGGGCAAGGCAGAGTTGTGGGGCAAATGGGCTGTGCAGTCCGATACAAAAAGTGCAAAGAGAATCGACATAGTGTATGACACTAAAAAATATAGCATTGATAAGCCGAAGGTTTTTGAAAGGGGCATGAATGTAAAAAAGATACCTGCCTCTTGTAGCATTCCGGATGGCGTGGACATTTGCTTTACAGTGGATGCAACGGGCAGCATGGGTGACGAGATTGCCTATTTGCAAGCAGAGTTGGTGGATGTGATAAACAAAATACAATCAAAACATGCGGACGTGGAGTTGAATTTGGGAAGTGTCTTTTATCGCGATCATGGCGACACTTATTTGACACGCCACATTCCTTTTACCTCGGAAATAAGTAAAGTAAATCAGTTCATCGCAGAGCAATATGCCGATGGTGGTGGAGATGGGCCAGAGGCTGTAGATGATGCACTGGTGGCTTCGCTCCACGAGATGATGTGGCACAAGGAAGCACGCGCGAGGTTGATGTTTGTGGTGCTCGATGCGCCACCACATCAGGAGGAGGCCAATCTTATCGCGTTGCAAAAAAGTATGCGCGAAGCGGCTGCTATGGGTGTTAGAATTATTCCACTCGTGGCCAGCGGTGGGGGTTATGATGTGGACAAAAGTTTGGAGTATTTGATGCGTTGTTGCGCCTTGG
>JAYSWI010000528.1:0-3555 GCA_043718125.1 Flavobacteriales bacterium | reverse complement strand
TGGTCTTTGCCCAGTGACCAAGCGTTGCGAAATTCTTTTGCAGATGCAAGGCGCAGCCCAACATAAATAAGCATGGCTGAAAGTGCCGTTACAGGAACCATTTTGATTACAGGCAGAAGAGCCACTACATAAATCAAGATGAAGCCGCCATGAAAAAAATTGGCCCACTTGGTTCTTCCGCCATTGTTTACATTGGCTGAGCTTCGCGCTATCTCGCTGATCATGGGCAGACCTCCTAACAATCCACTCACAGCATTTCCAGCACCCACCGCTATCAAATCTTTGCTTCCGTTTGATTTTCGTTTCCACGGATCCAATAGGTCGATGGCTTTGTTGCTCAGCAAAGATTCCAGCGTTCCTATCAGCAGAAACATAAATACATATCTAAGGAATACACTTGTGTGAGAGACGATACCGCTGAAGTCAGCATTGAAGGCAAAGGATAATTCTCCGGGATTCAGCATGGGCTTGTCAATGGCATATTCTGCTGCATCAAGATGCAGCATTTGACCCAGCACAATGGATACAACAAGCACCACCATAGCGGATGGAATTTTTTTTACCCACTTGTTTTTTATCATGGGCAATCCAAACAGCAGTGCGAGCGAAACCAAACCGACTTCCAATATGCAAGTGGTTTCGTGCATGATGGAAGTTGGTATTTGCATGATGAGATGCAGTGGCTCCATGCCTTTTATGGTAGAAGGATCGACACCGAGCAACAAATGAATTTGCCTGCTGATGATGATGATGCCAATGGCTGCAAGCAGGCCGTGTACTGCGCTCACAGGGAAGATGTCCGCGAAGCGGGCGACTTTTAAAAAACCAAAAAGCACTTGCAGAATACCTACTACCACTACAACACCAAGTGCGAGATGCCAACCTATTTCACCACCGCCAAACTCGTCAACGCAGCCGGCAACTATTACTATGAGGCCTGCCGCAGGTCCTTTGATGGTGAGCTGCGAACCAGCGAACCACGAAACAAGGAGGCCACCTACTATGGCAGTCATCACTCCCATAATGGGCGGAAAACCGCTGGCACCTGCAATACCTAAACACAAAGGCAATGCGATAAGCGACACTGCAAATCCGGAAAGCGCATCGTGCTTCCAGTTTTGCTTAAGCCCTGCCAACCCATCTTTTGGAATTTCTCTTGCTTTCATCTGATCAGTTTTTTTTATGAATGAATAGAAAAGAACTCCGTTGAAGAAGTGAAGCAAGCACGCAGTTCTGCCAAACTCATTTTGAGTTGCTCATTCACTTCATCAACGAAAATTCAGTACTTTATTTATGGGCCACTGCGCCATTTTGATTTTGAAGAGAATTCATGGCTTGCATCTGCTTCAGTGTTTTGTCCATACCATCATTGCTTCCGTCAAAGAACATTACGTTGCCTTTGCCATGTTCGCTGATGTACTTCATGCCATCCAGCCACATAGTAAAAAGCATGAAGGCAGGATCTACTTTTCCTTTTTCCATAACCTCTCCTGCCTGTGCTAATCCATCAGCCACATTTTTTCTGAACTGGGCATTGCCTAATCCACGCATGTTGGTGGCGTCCATTTCTGCTTGCGCTGTCATTCGTATGGAAACACTTTCTGCTTCCGCTGCCTTTGTTTTGGTAATGAGCAAAGCCATTCCTTCATTTTCAGCAGCGGCTTTCAGATTGTTGCTGGCTACTACTTGCGCCATGGAGCGCATGATGGCTTCATCAAAGGAGATGTCGTTCAACTGTAGATCTAAAAGGTGAAAGCCCCAATCCATCAATGAATGATCGAGGTGTTCTTTCACAGCATGAACAATTTCGCTGCGCAGTCCGAGTACCTCGCTTTGTTTTTTAGTGGCAACGAATGAGCGAATGGAACTTTCAACACTGCGCACCATGGTCTGCATAAAACTCTTCTGGTCGATGAATTTGAAAGCGATGTTTTTGATAGTCTCTTCTTTTTCATCAACTGCGCGGAAAACAATCAACGCTTTGAAATTGACATTGGCCTGGTCTGCGGTGATGGCCTGAAACTCCAACTCGATGGATTGATTCTGAATGGAAATTTTCTTGTACACATTTTCAAGCAATGGCATTTTCAGATTGATGCCCGGATACATGATGCGTTGGTACTTGCCGAAGAAAGTAACTACTCCTATATGGCCTTGTTTTACAACTGTGATGCTCAACAGTATGAGCACAACACCTGCAATGATGGATGGAATTATGAATGGATTCATTGTGATATTTTTTTATTGTGATTGTGAAAAATGATTTTTGAAAAATTGAATTATGTGGGGAATTGAGAGCTGTGATGTTCAAGTATGTACCAGCCGGTATTCTCCTTTTTACACACGAATGAGTAGCGGGCAGGTATGCTCACCACCTCGTCTCTTTTGTTGTATTTGAAAATGTAGGAACCTGATTGAATGAAGATGTCGCGGTATTGCCTTACCTCGCAACTTTCAAATTCTACATGTAGCTTTTCCAACTCGAACAAGTGCTCGAAATACTTCTTGATACTGCCATGACCTTCGCGCAATTCCTTGGCGAACGTTCCCCAAAGCAAGGCTTGATAGTCATACGTACCGACCACATTTAGCACATTGTGACTGTTTATTCCGTACGCCCAGTCATCTATGAATTGCGTCAGACTTTTTTTGTCTGAAGGAATTTTTTGAACACTGCTGTACTTCAGTCCTCCGGTAATGCTGTCTTGGTGAACAGTGGCTGTTTCGGTGCTGTAAGGATGTATTTCATCTGTGAATTTCTTGATGAAATTCTGGATAATGATCCACGTAGAAGTATCGCTGTGGCGATAGATGATGTAGGTAATGAGTCCATGCAGCCCCAGTGCAATGAGCAGCCCCTCGAAGATGCCCAACTTGAAAACAAGTATGCCGCAGAACATAGCGAGCATAAAAGCATACTGACCATGTGATGCTACGTGAAAAATTCCGGCAATCATTTTCCATCCACTGAAAATCATTAGCACAGCAAGTGCAAACTCTGGAAGGTAGGTGAGTAAATGCGGAAAGGCAACAAACACACCCAGCACCGCTGCTGTGAAGAGGTTGGACAACTTGGTAATGGCACCGGCCATCACATTGGTAGTGCTTTTGGCAAGACCATCTAAGTTGGTCATTCCACCAAAAAAACTGGAACCAAGATTCGCAATCCAGATAGCAAGCAAACTGTTGTTGGTATGTGCAGGGCGCCCAAGCGGATCCATTTTTTCGATGGCTGCATTGCTCATCACTTGTTCTATTACATCAATGGTGGAAAGCATGAGCGCATAGCCAATCATCTTTAGAATAATAATGGGTGTGAGCGTGCTCTGGTCAGGCAGTGGCAGTATCAACTGAAAGGGTACAGGCTCTATATGCAACATTGGCAGCGGCACATACATGCTTATCACAACGCCAATGAGAATGACAGCGATGTAAGGAATACCCGGACTGGATGCTTTGTACTTCTTAAACAGGTACAAAAACAGCAGCATGGAAGCAAGTGAGATGAACATCACAAATACTTCGTCATTGTTGTGAATGTCAAACTCGTGTGCT
>JAYSWI010000527.1:0-3564 GCA_043718125.1 Flavobacteriales bacterium | reverse complement strand
ATCCCGCTGGGATTAACACCAGTGAATAATTGATGAACCATTACTTGCGAGAGGGTTGATAAAACTACTACTTGTGAGCTTCGAAAGAATCGGATTATTCTACAATCAACTTTTGTGTTACAACAGTATTTCCATTGGACTTTAATACAACGTTGTAAACACCACTTGCAACTTGACCGATGTTGATAGATATGGCCTTGTCTGAAATGATTTTTTGGAATAACACCACTCTACCTGTCATGTCCACTATTTGTACAAAAGTGTTGGCCAAAGTTTGAGCGGATACAATGTTCAAATTCAAAATTTCATTGGCTGGATTTGGGTTAATTGACATAGATACTTTATTCGATTTTTCTTCTACAGAAATAGGAGACATCGCTACACGCATCACTTTGTCGGTCACGCTGTTCACGTACCAAATAAGTCCGTCAGGGCCAATTTTAATACCCATGATACCGTTGCTGCCAGTGGCTATCACTCCAAGTAATATGGGAGTATCACCACTGATATCATAAAGGTTGATATCGCCATTGTTGTAGTTGGAAACAATCATTCTATTTTCAACTATGTCAATACCGCTAGGCTCGTCCAAACCTGCGGTGATAACCTCTTGCCATACAAAATTGTCCATGTATTGATAGACCTCTACCGTTTCGTGTGGGGTGACAACATCGCCCGGATTTCCAGTTGCGGTGTTTATTCTTATCACTCTATTTTGTTGCGAGTTGCAGGCATACAACCAGCCAGTAGCATGGTCAAAAACCAAATGATCGGGCACTTCGTGTTGGGTGTCCTCAGCATAATTTGGAATTGGGTATTTGTAAATAACTCCATCACTGTGGTCGCTATTTCCTGGGCCGTGATCATCACGGAAATCATAGCTCATTATCTCGTTGTGGTCTCCACAAGTTACCCAAAATTTATTGTCTTTTTCCCATGTGATTCCCATGCTATAAGGACTTTCGTGAAGCATGTCCAAATGGCTGCCGTTGCCTCCGCTAGGTTGGGCATATATAGCAGGGTCGCTGCTCCAAAGCGCGGGCCCAGTGAAGGGGGTGCCACCATCATGGTTGGCATCAAACACGCCCGGTGAAGTTGCGAAATTTTCGTTGCGCGAGAAGGATATGCCTGTGGGCAGCGACATGAAGTGCCACGCATTTCCGTCTTGCTGGGTGAGTTCTGTTTGGTCTGTTTCGCCAGCATTTGAAATCTTAACTGTTGTGCCTCCATCGTTCTCTGTACTTTTCAAAACCACCCATAGCTCGTTGCGCGTAAGTGTGGGATGAAAGTCCAAATCGCGGGGGTTTTGTATTCCTTCGGTGCTACCAGCAATTTCTTCCAAAGTAGTGGTGAAGGCAAGATAATCGTCAAGAACATTGGGTGTGGCTGGCCCTACAATTATCATTTTGTTTGCCTCATCATTGGCTGTATTCATATCTGAATTGTTGTTGATGGAACTGATCCAAACATTTAGTTCATGATTGCCATTGGCAGCTCCACTCCAAGCTGTGGGGTGTATCAATTCAACGGTGGAAAAAGGCGGCACATTCAATCCAATGATTGCTCCTGTTATAGCTGGTTCTCCATCAATTGAATAATTCATCATTACATCAGAAATTGTGGTACTGCTGGGATTAAAAAACCGCGCTCGAATTTCTATTGCATCTGGTTGCACATAGTTGTAACTGAGAATTTTTTGGCAAGCCACATCATAAGCAAGCGGCTGCTGAACAATGAAATCGAAGGTGTTATTATCACCTGATCCTGAAAATGAATAGATATTAAATCCAAATAAATTCAGCGAGAATTGTGCACCACCATCTGTATAATCATCTACATAATGCAAGGTGTAGGTTTCGCCAATGGTGAGGCAAAAGCCAGGAGCTACAATGGTGGTATTGTCGGCATAACCTTGTGCTGTTGTTGCATCTTGTTGGCCGGCTCCGTTGCATCCTATTTGAGTGGGGTTTCCTCCTTGCGCTATCATGCCTGCACCACATGTGTTGCCTTGTGGAGTTATCTGCCAGTAGCATTCATAACCCCAGTCATCGGTGGCTATTGAGAGTAGCAATTCTGTTTCGCCAACCGCACATTGTGCATGCGAATTTTCGATAGAAAAAAGGATTACATAACAACAACACAAAGCCTTTAGTAAAGTTGAAATTTGGTTCATTTTTTTAGATGTATTTGAATTTATTTATGATTTGTTTCTATTTCACCACAATATCAGCTTGCACCCAATTGTGCCATGCATTGCGGTCTGTAGCGTTGATAATGAGTTTATAGTTTCCAATTTGATTAAAAGTAGGCAATTCGATTTGAGCCATGTCGAACATCCACACATCGGTAGGCGACCAAATGTTTTCCCACAGTTTAATTTCGTCCTTATAGACAATTGCACTAACTGTTTCGATATAATTCTGATCCAAGATATTTCCTTCCATAGTGAAGTTTTCACCAGCATTTATTTCGACTATGCCTTGCGCATTGGCAACTGGCCAAGTGGACACAGGAATGATGGCCGGAATGCTATCATTTTGGATCACTACTGTTTCTTTTTTTGTGGAAAGATTGCCGTCCAAATCAATCACCATTACATCTATATCCCAAGCACCGCTGACAGTGTTTGGGGCATTTAATTTGAAAATCACTGTGGTGTCCATGCCATTTATGCCTGTGGTTTTAGTGACATCCCAAGTGCCTGTGTTGGGTGCTTTGAACGCAGGTATCAATCCTCCGCCATGTATGACGTGTGAGTGAAATTCATCCTTTTTTGAAAGTTTCAGTTGCACTTGTGTCAATGCGATGTCGTCAGATACTTTAATGTAAAATCGATTGGTGGTGTTTGCTATGGCGTGCAATCCATTGCCGTGTTCACTTGGTGTTTTTATCTCCAATATTTGAGGACAAGCACTGATTTTATTTTTTGAACAAGATGACACCAACAGCCCCATCAATAGCAATGAGCTAGCAAAAATGAAGAACAAGAATGATGTTTTTCGACTGAGGAAATTCAAGGTTGTTGCATAATAAGGAAGTGTTCGAAAATAAGGGCGGTAGATTTCACCCACGCTGGGTACTTTAGAAATATGTTTTAATCCTAGTGGAATTATTGCCAATTGAATAAAAATGCAGTGTTGAAACGCAATGAGTTCAAGGCAAAATACCAATGGGATCTATTTTTTAGGACAATAAAAAAGAGAAGGTGAATACTTTTTGGGTTCGTGTGGTAATGGTTTGCTTTTAAGTGGGGGTGATCTGTTAGAGTGTCTGCCGAAAATCTCAATTTGACGCTTCCCTGTGGGAAGGGTCAGGGATGGGAAATAATACCGATACGGTATAACGAAACACATCCATCCAGGCTGCATCCACGGCCACCGTCAACCCCGCCCTTCGCTTGTGGGCGAAGGGCGTGGGTTTGCATCCGCAGGTTTCAAGCCCAAGGTTTTCGATCAAAGGTTTTTGGCCCACATTTTTCCTGAATGGCCGAATGCTGAATTTTTTACTGATTCTTTCGCAGTTTACAAGTATCTAAGACGGAATCCGAAGAATTCCAATGTTTAT
>JAYSWI010000526.1:0-3564 GCA_043718125.1 Flavobacteriales bacterium | reverse complement strand
TTTTGTTCGCAGTAGGCATGGTCAGTGAGAATTTCTTCTATGTTCTTTTCTGCCAGTCGAACCCATCGCGGATCAGTGGGTAGCTTCAGGCCCAACATTACTTTGCTTTTCATGCGTGTTCTAAAAAAAATTATTGTTGTAGAAAAAATGGTGAAATAAAAAAGGGGCGCAAACCCCTTTTTTATTTTAGAAGAACAATTTGTTAATGCGCTACCACAAAACGAGAAGTGATTATTTGACCATTGTTTTCAACTACTACAGAGTACACTCCATTTTCGAATGATGTAGTATTCATCACGTAGGTGCCGTTGTAAATTTGAGTCAATGTTTCAGCAGACACTAATTTGGAACTCATGTCAAATACTCTTACCACCGCTGTTCCTACCATGTTGTTGTTGAAACGCATGGTAAACTCTGCGTTGGCAGGATTTGGGTAAAATGAAATAGGCATTTCTCTATTGAGCATTTCGTTTTGCACATCAAGCTGCTGGCCATCCACGATTAGTGAAAACGAATCGATAAGAATGCTTGAACCCTGCATCGAAAAACCACCAATACTAAGGTCGTGATTTGCGCCATTAGCGTATGCCGAAATGTCAATGAATATTGGTAAATAATTATCATAAAACTCGGCCATAGAAGCGTCAATACTAAAAAGAATGTTTGCGTCCATTAATACATCAAGTGTCTCAGCTTGAGAACTATCACCCGCATTGCCTACCTTCACGTAGAAAGTGAGAAAAGCTGCCGTACCAGTAGGAATATTGAGCGTTTGAGAAAGCGCCCCGATTTCTTCTGTGCCAGGATTGGCACCTCCAAACCATGCGTACCATGCACCATTCTGCGGGGCACATCCACCGCCACAGTCGCCACAAACAGCATCACAAAGGGGAGTGCCGAAATTGGTGCTGAATTGTGTCCAAGCAGTGGCGACTGCACCACCCTCGAAACCAGGCTCTAAAAATTGTGCGTTGCTAAGCAAGCAAAAGAACATTGAAGTAAGTAGTAAAATTTTTTTCATTGTATTAAATTGTTTTTTGTGTGCGGTAAATCTATCTCCATTTGTTGAATTATGAAACACGATGGACGTAAATACCAAATGTGATTTGTGAAGAAATACGCACTAGCTGTCCATTGCGAATGAGACTAAATTGCAACACATTTTAAAATCGGAATCAAATGTCAGTAAACATTCTAGTGGTTGAAGATGAAAGCATAGTGCGCAAGGACATTGTAAACCAACTTACCAAACTGGGCTACGTGGTGGTGGCACAGGCGGATAATGGCGAAAGGGCAATAGAACTGGCGCGAGAAACCAAACCGGATCTTGCACTGATGGACATAACCATCAAAGGCAATATGACTGGTGTGGAAACGGCAGAGGCCATCAAACAGGAAATGGATATCCCCATTATTTATCTCACTGGGCTTTCCGATGACAAGACGTTGGAAAGTGCGAAAATGACTGAGCCACATGGTTTCATCATCAAGCCTTTCAAAGAGGTGGATTTGCGCAGCACCATCGAAATGGCCATACATAAACATGGCAAAGAAATGGACCTAAAACTCGAAGTTGATTTTCTTAGATCGCTTACCAATTTTAAATCATCTGCCGAATTTCTTTTTGTAAAACATTCCGGCCATTTGATAAAAATAAACACCTCTGATATTTTTTATGTGGAGGCGCTAAAAGATTATGTTCAAGTGCACACGCTTCTGCAACGCTATACTATACATGCTACCATGAAGGACGTGGAGCGCAAACTCCCAAAAAAATTATTTCAACGCGTACATCGTTCCTTTATAGTCAATATGGATAAAATTGTATCCATCCAAGGTGCAGAACTGACTATCGAAAATCCTAAAGACCCGGCAGGCACAAAGATTCCTGTTGGCAACCTGTACAAAGAGCAGTTTGGCGAAAGGGTGAATGTGCTTTAGGCCGGTGCAATAAATTGTTTTTTGATTGTCTCGATGGAAGTTTTGATGCCCTGATTTTTGAATAAGCAATTGGGCATTGATTCGAAAAAAATCGCACACTTCTTTTCTGCGAATATTGTGTTTGAACTCCATGGAGAGCAGTCTATAGAAGCATCAAGGCTTGCCTTCAATCACCTTGGTGACCTGTCCGTTTTCGTACTGTTGTTTCAATTTTATTTTGCCCGTGCGTTCATCATAGCTGGTATATAATCCATGCAGTTTGTTGTTTTTGTAATTGCTTTCTTCAATCACATTTCCGCTCTCAATAAATACCACACTCTTACCATCTAATTTTCCTTCTGCGTAAGTGCAGGTGCGCATCTTCGATCCGAAAGGGAAGTAGTATTCCCACTTGCCGTCTGGTTTACCATTTTTGTAATTGCCACGTGTGGTAATATTTCCATTTGCATTATAGCTTGCCGTTATTCCATGCAATTCGCCTTTGTGGTTGAAGGTTTCCTTTTTTTCGTTTGTCCCCTTTTCGCTCCAGTAGTTCCATTCCCCTGTTTTGATGTCTCCGGTCTTTGTTGTGTTTGTTGAGTCAGGCATTTTATACAAATCCTTCCACTTTTGTGCGGCAGCATCTGTCGTTTGCAGCACCGTCCACTCACCGGTGTAGTTGCGAATGCCGCTTGGATAAAACCCTTCCCATTTACCGCTCATCCTGCCACCGCTATAGTGTCCAATATCTTTCGCATTGCCATTTTCAAAATAGCTTTTCCACTCACCTTCTTCTGCATCATTGATAAAATTGCCTTCCATGAGCAATTGCCCATTTTCAAACCAGTAGCTCCATTTTCCATTCTTTTTTCCAGCGTTGTAATTACCGCTTTTCCATTGCTCCCCCGAGAAGTATTGGTATTGCCATTGTCCTTCCATAAGCCCATTGTTGTAGTTGCCCCAATAGTGCTTGTTGCCATTGCCGTAATAAAAAATCCACTCGCCATGCTGCAAGTCGTTTTGAAATTCGCCTTCCATGTCTTTACCTCCTTTTTCTAGATTCCAAAGCCAGTGTCCGCTTTTTTTACCAGTGGTGTATTGGCCTTTTGAACTTATTGTTCCATTAGTGAAATACTCTGCAAATGGCCCATCATAAATTCCTTTTTTGTAATTCATTACACGCTTCAATTTCCCGGAAGGAAAATTTTCTGCCCATTCCCCATCTTCTATTCCCAGCGAATAATGTCCTTTGGTCTTGATGCTTCCTCCAGAATAATACTCACCGTAAACACCATTCAAAAGGCCACCATCATAATTGGAGATTTCTTTCAATTTTCCGTTTTCAAAACGCGCCTCCAATTTTCCCTTTCCGTTTGTAATGCAAGCTTGATTGGGCTGCAAGTTCTTCTGCCACAAATAGACTTTTTCCAACCGAAACTCTTCAACCATCATTGTGTCGCCCGTGGCAAAAAAATAATTCCAAAGGCCAGTTTTTTTGCCTTTATTGTAATTGCCTTCTTCAACTAAAATGCTTTCGGAAGAGAATGTTTTTTGGGTGCTGTCTTGCAAATCATTTTTGAAAAATCCCTCCACCATTTGTTTGCCGTTGGGATGATATCGCAACACTTTGCCATGCAGTTTTCC
>JAYSWI010000525.1:0-3573 GCA_043718125.1 Flavobacteriales bacterium | reverse complement strand
TCCTGTAGTATTACTTTGGCTCTTGATAACTGGGACTTGCTGGTTCCTTCGCTAATACCCAGCATGTCTGCTATTTCCTTGTGTGTATATCCTTCCACAACATACAAATTAAAAACTGTTCTGTATGCAGGCGACAATTGTTGCATTGCATCTACTATCTGTTCAGGAAGAATGTCATAAATGGCATCCATACTATTCTCTTCATCAATTTCATCTACTTCGTCTTCCCAATTTTCCAAACTTTGATTTTCTCCAAGAAGGATAAAATCATGTTTTAGTCTTCGAAAACGGTCAATGGAAAGATTGACCATTATTCTTCTTACCCAACCCTCAAATGATCCAACTCCAGTGTATCTATTTAGATTCGAAAAAACTTTAACGAATCCTTCTTGAACTACATCCATCGCCTGATCATTGTCTCTGGTGTACCTCATGCAAACGGCTTTCATTTTACCATAATACAATTTATGTAACGCTTGCTGCGACTTCCTATCTTCTAAAAGACAGCCATCAATAAGTGCTTGTAAATGTTTGCTTTCTGCCACGGAGGACGTGCTTATGACGGCAAACACTTTATATGGTTGCCAACGACAAAAGTAGTTGTCACACTTATTTGTAGTACAGTTTTTTTTTCAAGAAGTTTCACATTTGATTTTTCGTTTTTCACCCCTTCATTTTTTTTGTTTGAAGTGCCTTTGGAAATTCTGTACTATGCTTCTGCTAATTTTGGCCACATGTCTGTTCGTGTTGTTGTTGGCCTTTCTGGCGGTGTAGATTCTGCTGTTGCTGCTCATTTGCTGCTACAAAAGGGCTATGAGGTAGTGGGCATTTTTATGCGCAATTGGCATGACGAATCAGTTACAATCAACAACGAATGTCCTTGGATTGATGATAGCAACGATGCCATGTTGGTGGCCGATCATTTGGGAATACCATTTCATGTTTTGGATATGAGTGCGCAATACAAAACCCGAATTGTTGACTATATGTTTAGAGAATATGAGGCAGGTAGAACGCCCAATCCGGATGTGTTGTGCAACCGTGAAGTGAAGTTTGATTTGTTCTTGGAAGCTGCCATAAATCTTAAAGCGGAATACGTGGCCACTGGACATTATTGTCAAAAAGAAAAAGTAGAAAGCACAAATGGCGAAACTGTATATCGTCTGCTTGCAGGTGTTGATAAGAACAAAGATCAAAGTTATTTTCTTTGTCAACTTAATCAGCATCAACTAACAAAAGCTTTATTTCCAATAGGCCACCTTTCGAAGCCTGAAGTGCGAATGTTGGCGCATGAAATTCAATTGCCCAACGCTTCGAAGAAGGATTCGCAAGGACTTTGTTTTATTGGAAAAGTGAAGCTCCCAATTTTTTTACAGCAACAATTAAAACCTCGCATTGGCGACATCATAGAGTTGACGTGCGACAATCAATATTTTATCAGGGAGAAATGGAATGATGGTTTTGAAGAAAACGAATTGGATCGGGTTTGTTCATCGTTTCAATTTCATCCGCAATTGGGTAAGAAAATAGGAGAACATCAAGGTGCGCATTATTACACTATTGGTCAACGCAAAGGATTATCAGTGGGCGGTTATACCGATCCAATTTTTATTGTAGAAACGAATACAAAAGAAAATAATGTTTACGTAGCTCAAGGAGAAAACCACCCTGCTTTGAATCGATATGGATTGTTCATTGCTTTAGAAGATGTGCATTGGGTGCGGCAGGATCTAAAATTGATGCCAGAAGAAAATCGTGTTTTGTTGGTGCGCATTAGATACCGTCAAGAACTTACTAAGTGCACTTTAGCGATGAAATCTCATGGCTTATATCTCTTGTTCGAAGAGGCGCAGCGTGGCATTGCACGTGGCCAATTTGCGGCTTGGTATGATGGCGAAGAGCTACTGGGCAGTGGTGTTATTTCTTGAAGAATATTTCTTGATTAGTGTCTGTCACTTGAATTGCGTTTCGAATTATCTACTCATCAAGTAAATCGGGTCTGCGCTGTTTGGTTTTTTCTAAGGCTTGCTGCATCCTCCATTCATCTATGGCTTTGTGGTTGCCACTTTGCAATATTTCCGGAATTTGCCAACCGTTGTATTCAGCAGGTCGGGTGTAAACGGGTGGTGCAAGCAAATTGTCCTGAAAGGAATCTGTAAGGGCACTAGTTTCATCATTGAGAACACCGGGCAAAAGGCGAACTACGGAGTCAACAATTACTGCCGCTGCCAGCTCTCCACCACTTAGCACGTAGTCGCCTATTGAAATTTCGCGGGTGATATAGTTATCGCGAATGCGTTGATCCACTCCTTTGTAATGGCCGCAAAGGAGAAGGATATTTTTCTTTAAAGAAAGTGTATTGCAGGTTTTCTGATCTAATCTTTCTCCATCAGGGGTCAGATAAATAATTTCGTCATAGTGTCGTTCATTTTGCAATTTCAAAATGAGGTCAGCTATGGGCTGAATCATCATCACCATTCCTGCACCTCCACCAAACTGGTAATCATCCACACTTTTTTGTTTTTGTGTGCTGTAAGCGCGAATGTTGTGAATGTGTATCTCGCACAACTTTTTCTCCTGCGCACGCTGGAGAATGCTGTCGGCAAATGGGCCATCCAGCAGGCGGGGCAGTAGGGTAAGGATATCTATTCGCAATTTTTTAATTGTTGATTTGTTGATTTGTTGACTTGTGGCATAATTTAATCGTTGAAAGTTTGCTTGAATTTGAGGACAATCAACAAGTCTCTAAATATCCAAATCAACAAATTCTCAATACTGCGGATGCTTCGGTTTGTTGTCCAATATCAGTTCAATGCTTGCCATCACTTCATCGGTGAGCAATGGAACAACTTCTGCTGATTTCAATGTTTCTTTCAATTGTTCTGGTTTGGATGCACCAAGAATTGCGGTGCTTACATTTTCATTTTTCAGACACCATGCTATTGCCAACTGAGGCATGGATGTTCCGATGTCCTTGGCAAGTAATGTCAACTTTTTTGCTTTCTCAATGTTCTCTTCTACTATTGTTTTTTCTGAAAGCCAACTTAGTTCATCGCGTGTAAGGCGAGTATCTTTTGGAATACCGTGGTTGTATTTGCCGCTTAAAAAACCCGAAGCCATGGGACTCCATATAGTGGTGCCCAGACCAACCGTTTTGTATATCTGCGAGTATTCTACTTCCACTTTACTGCGTGTGAGCATATTGTATTGTGGCTGCTCCATGGTGGGGCCAATCAGGTTGTATTGCCTTGCAACTGTATGTGCTTCCATTATTTCTTGCGCGCTCCACTCACTGGTGCCCCAATATAAAATTTTGCCCTGCATGATCAGTTGGTGCATGGTCCACACAGTCTCTTCCATTGGGGTTTCTTTGTCGGGGCGGTGGCAGAAAAAGAGGTCCAAATAATTTATTTGTAAACGTTTCAATGCGGCTTCGCAGGCTTCTACCAAATGTTTGCGATGAAGACCTCGCTGTGTAGGAAGTTTTCCACCGGCCCCAAAAAATGCTTTGCTGGAAATGATGAAGGTATCCCGCGCCCAGCCTTTCTTCTTGATGATAGTACCCATTACTTC
>JAYSWI010000524.1:0-3597 GCA_043718125.1 Flavobacteriales bacterium | reverse complement strand
AGACGCAAAGAAAATGCAATCTTAAAGTAGCGATATAAACCTTTGCGACTTCGAGCCTTTGCGAGAAAAAGAAAAAAGAAATGAACGAAAACGAACTTTCAAAAATCATAGTAGATGTGGCCTATCATGTCCATGTTGGCTTAGGGCCGGGCTTGCTTGAATCTGTGTATGAAGAAGTAATGTTCCATGAATTGAAGCAATGGGGATTGATAGTGGAGCGTCAAAAGGAAATTCCTGTTTTATGGAAAGAACTAAGTCTGGAACTTGCATTCAGAGCTGATTTGATTGTGGACAACCAGATTATTATTGAACTGAAATCAGTAGAAAAATTATTGCCCGTACATCCGAAACAACTTCTTACATACCTATAAACTAACAGAGATGAAACTTGGCCTACTTATCAATTTTAATGAGGTGTTGATAAAGAACGGCATTACCAGAATAGTCAATAATCTATAAAGTAATGTATCACAGTTCGAATAAGGTCTTTAACAGTACAAATTCAAAGTTTATTTCTTCTCTTTGCGTCTTTGCGCCTTTGCGAGAACAACCTATTATGCCTTTGCGAGAAATACAATGCTCACCGTAAAACCCTTCAAAGCCGTTCGCCCCACTCGCGACAAAGTACATCTTGTTGCATCGCGCTCTTATGTGAGCTACACAGTGAATCAACTGCGCAAAAAACTCAATGAGAATCCATATTCATACCTGCACATCATCCATCCCGACATTGGCAAGAGCAAATTGCACAAGCTGGACATGCACCAACGATATGGCTTGGTGAGAAAACAATATGAGGAGTTTGTGCAGCAAAAAATATTGGTGCGTGATGCGCAGCCATCGTTTTATCTCTATCGCCAAACCAAAAACGATCATTCATTTCTTGGCATCATAGCAGCCGTTGCAATTGATGATTATCTGGAGGGTCGTGTGAAGATTCATGAACAAACCCTTTCCAAGCGGCAAGAGATTTTTACAGCATACCTTGACCATACCAATGTGAATGCAGAACCAGTGTTGCTCATCTCATCCGCCTCTGATGTGCTACAAAAAATCTATAGCCGATACACCAACACAAGACCAGAGTATGACTTCACACAAGTGACTAAGGCGCGACATGAGTTGTGGTGTATTGATGACAAACATGATGTGGAAGCAATAGAGAAAACATTTGCACAACAAGACGCACTTTATATAGCAGACGGCCATCACCGCTGCGCATCGAGTGCTGCTTTGTGCGAGAAGAGGAGAAGAGAAAATCCGAATGACAAAACATCTGCACACAACTTCTTTCTTGCATACATCATTGATGAAAGCAATGTGAAAATTTACGCTTTCAATCGGTTGGTGAAAGACCTCAACGGATTGAGCAAAGAACAATTCATGGACGCACTTGCAAAAGATTTTACCCTGAGCAAAACAAAAAACACACAGCAAGAAAAGAAAGTGCTGATGTATATGGACAAGATATGGTACACACTGGAACGCAAGGATGGAAGGGCCATTGAAGCACAAACGATTTCTGACAAAATACTGTCACCTGTTTTGAACATACAAGATTTGCGCAAAGACAAACGCGTTTCTTTCATGGAAGAACCACGCGGATTGAGTGCATTGAAACATGCAGTGGATCGTGGACATTTTGCCGTTGCATTCGCATTGCAACCGGTGAGTGTGGATGCACTGAAAAAGATAGCTGATGAAAAAGGAACCATGCCACCCAAAAGCACCTGGATAGAACCGAAGTTGAGAAGTGGGATGATGGTTTATGAATTGGGGTGAGACAGTGAAACGAGTTCAGGGTGACGCACTGCTGCAATAATACCAATTGGTAAAAAAGAAAGAAACCGGTTTGCAATGCAAACCAGTTTCATTCATTTCATCGCCAAGAATGCGTCATTCTTTTTTCGCTACTTCACCATCACCCTTCCCGATTTAGTAACCGAATTATCAGTCACCATAACGAAGTATTGGCCCGCAGCCCAAGCCGAACAATCCATCATTAGGCTGGTGGTGCCACATTTTTTATTTTCATAAACAATGCGCCCTGTAAGGTCTGTGATGCGTATGTCGCGGATAGAAGCATGGCTAAATGTGAGTGCAATTTCTGCTTCTGCCGGATTGGGATATATAGCAAAAGAACCTGCGCTCAATTCATAAATACTCGTCTCCACATAGGTTGTGTTTGTTGTGGTGGCGCAGCCAAACGCATTGGTTACTGACACGTGATAATTGCCTGTGGCCGTGGCCGTATGTGTGTGTTCTTCTGCACCCGCTATCAAAACATTATTCAAATACCATTGATAAATACAACCAGTGATAATCTCAACACTCAGCACATCTTGTGCAAGCACTGGTGTTGTGATGGCAGGTGCTAGGTGCATGACAAGCGTTAACGATTGCGGAGTCGTTATGCAATCCTCGTTTTCTATAATAAGCGAAACGGTACCACCCATCATCAAATCCACTGACTGGTTTTGCGAGATGAGTACATCATTCAAATACCAATGGTTATCGGAAACCATGTTAGAAGAAACGTTTACAGTTTCACCTTCGCAAAACTCAGTATCTGTTGCTACAATGATTGGTTGTTGAATTTCAATTTCAGTTACTTCTATAGTATGAGTTTGTGTGCCACAAAGCGCATTAGATGATACCAACGTTACGCTAGAATTTTCCGTAATGATTGTTTCTAATTGATCGCTGTTTTCTTCATCCACAGTTCCATTCACCAACCATTGGGTGTTGTCCGCCCATTGCGTTTCATAGCTCGTACTTAGTTCTTGTTGAAAACAATTCACTGATGATTCCCAACTGAATTGCGCATTGAAAGTGCCGCAATCGAAAATAGTATTTACAGTAGTGTTGGTTACCTCAGCGGGGTTGAAGTCGAAGTATATCTCCGCTGTATTTTCAATCACTGTTCCATGCGGCAAATCGGCATCGGGCATTATTCTGAAACGGATGAAGCCGTTGCTGCCCGCCTGATCCAGCGCACTGTCGGGCAGAATGATGTTGTTGAATAAGAATTCCGCTCGGCCTGATTCATCCACATTTAATTCAAAAGTATGAGAATGTGCGATGACATGTATGGTGCTCCAGTCCAACTGCGCGCTGAGCACATCCTCCACACGCACGTTGGTGGCGTAATAGTTACCCGTATTCTGAAAACGAATGAGGTACTCCAATTCTTCCTCACCACTCACGTAGCCCTGTTCAGTGTGACCGGTCATTTCTTGTTTGTCGTTGGGGTCATAGGCACACATCAGCATTTCGTGGTGTGTGTCTGTATAAACAGGAGCATTTGCATCATCGGTGGTGGTGGTCATCACAAATTCAAATTCACCACCCATCCATTGGAAGCCGGGATATTGCACCTCCACATTTATCAGTTGATAATCACTGATAGCGATTTCATCCAAATTCCATGTCACAAGTTCAGAGGTAATGGTGCTAGGTGCAGGCCAAGCGTTGATGACAGTTACATTATCAGGAATGGAAAGCGTGACGGTAGCTGCCGGTGTTGATGTGCCATTATTCTGCACACTCAGCCATATATGGTTTTGCAGATTGCATACAGCAGTGGAACCCTGAACG
>JAYSWI010000523.1:0-11212 GCA_043718125.1 Flavobacteriales bacterium | reverse complement strand
GAAAATCTTCTGTTGTTCTTCTCCAGTTGGCTTCTATGGCAGGCGGAACTACAACTAAAATTCTTGAATGAGTACCATTCTCAAATATAAATTTCTTTATCACCATGCAGGCAATAATTGTTTTGCCCAAACCGACTACATCAGCCAAAATAAAACCGTTGTGCTTCATCATAATTGCATATCCCTGATTAGCAGCATCTGACTGATACTTCAATCTCATGAATTTGTCAGGCAGCAGCAAGTCAATGTTATAAGGATCATACTCAACTCGCTTTCCGAAATACTCAATCAACATTTTGATGTAGAGCTCATAAGGAGTGAAGTCGTCTCTCAGATAAGTTTGCTCTTTTATTCTTTGTGCTTCGGCATGAAGAATTGGAACGGATTCGTTCCACAATCTTTCAAATTCTTCCGTTGCATATTTTACATCTTCGTAATCTCTCAAACTAACATTGAACTCATAGTTTGATTCAGGGTTTGCTCCCAAACCTGCATCAGTCAGGTTTGACGAACCTGTGATTACTTCGCATGGTGCATACTCGTTAAACGGCACTGGTCGGAAGATGTAAACCTTTGCATGAATTTTTTTCTTCGGGTGTGCTCTCAATTCAATCTTGCCGTCTGTGAGGTCTTTGATAAATTGAATGATTCCGTTTTCAGTTATTTCATCATAGTCAGCTTCCTGAATGTTCTTGATGATGTCTGCTAAAAAATCTTGTTTCGTTTCATCGGGATTGTCAAGATAGAGTTGTCCTTTGTCGTGATATTTTTTTATGAGTGTGTCCACATTGATTCCTACAAGAATTCTGATTCTCGGAATCTTGTCAAGGAATGCTCTTACTTTGAAATAACCTGATGTTCTGAAATAACCAACCAACGCATCAAAGTGTCTGATGCTTTCAATGTTTGTGAAAACTCCTTCAAACTTTTTGAGTAAGCTGTTGTCGTCTTGGTTTGTGAAAAATTTCGTTGGCATTTATTTCTTCTTTGTCTTGATTTGTTTTTCGGCTGCTTTCAAACCGTGAGTTAAGTGTTCCATATCTCCAAAGTCCTTGCTGATTTTGTCGGCAATAAAAAATTACAATTGCTTAAACCACATACTTTCATGATAAAATTTCTCTCTAATCAATAACGCTTTATTGAAAAATTTAATAGGGCTACCAAGTTAGAGCGCATTGTGACGGTGCACTTTAAAAATCAAACATATATGGGGTTGAACTGAATAAAATTGTTGAACCCATTCGGGGTTCTGATGCGCACTTGGCCTTGCTATCCGTGGGTTGCACCCACGGTTTATATTGTTCAACCCCTTAGGGGTTTTCCTCTAACTTAAACAATTGATTGTGCATTGTCCGCGCTCTAACTTGGTAGCCCTAAAATTTTATTTCTCTACCCGTCCTCTTATTAATTTGTACTGAATTTTTATTCATCCTTCATTCTCACCCCTCTTTCAACTGTGCGTCCACCACTGCTATGCGCACCATGTTCAATATTTCGCGCACGGTGCATCCCATTTGTAATATGTGGTAGCTTTTGCGCATACCCAATAACACAGGGCCGGTCACTTCCAGTCCTGCTATTTCTTGTAGCAGTTTATAGGCAATGTTGCCAGAGGATAGATTAGGAAAAATGAGTGTGTTGGCCTTTTGGTCTTTTAGTTTGCTGAACGGGAAGTTCTCCATTCTCATTTCGGTGTTCAAAGCGAAATTGGCTTGTATCTCACCATCCACCATCAAATGTGGATGCTCTTTGTGCAGAATGGCTGCGGCCTTGGCCACTTTCTCAGCATCTTTCCCTTGTGCAGAGCCGAAGTTGGAATAACTTAATAGGGCAACACGCGGAATGATTTTCATTTTGGAAATAGCCTCCGAAACACGTAGCGTTATCTCCACCAAATCTTCGGCTGTAGGATCTACAGTGACGGTGGTGTCCGCAAAAAAAAGTGGGCCTTGTTTGGTTTCAACGATGTACATGCCGCACACTTTTTTCACGCCATCTGCTGGCCCCACAGTTTGCAAAGCGGGTTTTATTACCCTTGCATAATTACGTGTCATACCGCTGATTATAGCGTCTGCAATTCCACTTTCCACCATCATTGCTCCAAAATAATTTCTTTCTCGCATGGTGCGAATAGCTTCCACTTCTGTAAGTCCTTTTCTTTTTCTTTTCTCGAAAAGTTTTCGTCCAAAATCTTCACGCGTACTCAGCCATTCTTCCGACCTGGGATCGATTATTTGAACATCGTCCAAATCCAATTCGGCATCAGAAATCATGGCTCTGATTTTTTTTTCGTCTCCAAGAAGAATGGGTATTGCCACCTCCTCGTCACGGGCTTGTTGGGCTGCTTTCAGAATTTTCAGGTTGTCGCCTTCTGCAAAAACAACACGTTTTGGAGACAGCCTTGCTCTTTCCGCAATACTTCTAGTAAGCACATTGTCGCGTCCCATTCGCTTTTGCAGCATCGTTTCATAAGCACTCCAATTTTCAATTTTTATACGTGCCACACCGCTGTCGATGGCCGCTTTTGCCACTGCTGTTGAAACCACCACAATCAAACGCGGGTCGAGTGGTTTTGGAATAATATAGTCCTTTCCAAAAGACAAGTTTTTCACGTTGTATGCTTCTATTACTTCCTCCGGCACAGTTAGTTTGGCAAGGCCTGCCAGTGCCTTTACAGCAGCCAGTTTCATTTCATCATTTATACATCTGGCACGCACATCCAGCGCACCACGGAAGATGAATGGGAAACCCAAAACATTATTTACTTGATTGGGATGATCGCTGCGCCCAGTTGCCATAATGATGTCTTGCCGGGCTTCAACAGCAGTGCTATATGCAATTTCAGGATCCGGATTGGCCATAGCAAATACAATTGGATTTTTGGCCATAGACTTCACCATGGCAGCGGAGAGCAAATCGGGTTGAGACAGCCCTAGAAAAACATCTGCATTCTTTAGCGCAACACCAAGATTTTCAAAGCAATTTTTTTGCGTTGCGAATCGTTTTTTTCGCTCATCAATATCCGTGCGGCCTTCGTGTATCAATCCCTTGGAATCAAACATGAATATGTTTTCTTTTTTCATACCGAGCATCATCATCAAGCCCACGCACGACTGTGCCGCAGCACCGGCACCACTCACCACCACTTTTACCTTTTCTATTTTCTTTTTCGCTATTTCAAGCGCATTGATCAGCGCAGCACTTGATATAATGGCGGTGCCGTGTTGGTCATCGTGCATCACCGGAATATCTAAGGCCGCTTTCAACTTCTCCTCTATTTCAAACGCCTCAGGTGCTTTGATGTCTTCCAGATTAATGCCTCCAAAAGTGGGCGCAATGTTGATGACGGTATTCACGAATTCATCCACTTCGGTGGCTCTAACTTCGATATCCATTCCGTCTATGTCTGCGAAAATTTTGAACAGCATTCCCTTTCCTTCCATCACCGGCTTGCTGGCTTCTGCGCCCAGGTTGCCCAAACCCAATATCGCTGTTCCGTTGCTTATGATGGCCACCAAATTTCCCTTTGCTGTATATCGATAAACATCCTCAGGATTTGCTGCAATGGCCAAAACGGGTTCTGCCACACCAGGGGAATAAGCAAGTGCGAGATCACGCTGTGTGCTGTGTGGTTTGGTCGGTACTATTTCAAGTTTTCCTCTTCGTCCCAGTTCGTGATAATCGAGTGCTTCTTGCTTTCTTATTTCTTTCATGATCAAAAATGTGGAGGCCAAAAGTAGAAGTGCGCAAAAAAAGAAAAGCCACCTCCGTTTTCAGAGATGGCTTTTCTTAGTAAAGCGAGTGCAAGCGCTCTAATTATTTTGTTATGACCAGACGTTTGGTTTCAAATATTTTTCCATCGCATTGTATGCTGCAGAAATAAATGCCACTTTCGAAATCAGCTGCTTCTATGGTCACCAACCCCGACTTTTTCTCTAGTAAAACCTCTTTCACCAAACTGCCTACCATGTTGTGTATTTGAATTTTCGCGTTGGTTGGTACTGTTGTAAAATCATAACTCAATGTTGATGTTTTTGTAATGGGGTTGGGACTTATTTCTGTAATGTCGCCTACTTGTGTCACTTTAGTTACGGTGATTACGCACTCCGCATTCACACAAAAATTGACGTCATAACAAACCTCTTCAGTGGGAGAGTTTATGTTGTACCAACAGTATCTGATAATACTATGTCCGGAAAAGCCATTGGGTCGGAAGTGTGTATAAAATGTTCCATTTGCAGCATCAGGACCAATTGTAACTACGTCAGGCAGTGCTACATTACCTGCAACCCAGGCAGAACAATGCTCGCCCCAGCAATATTGGTAGTTGGAACCAGCTACCAATTGGATCACTTCGGCCCTCGTTGCATAAGTGGCTGTCAGGGCGGTATTATTTATTACATTCCATGCTTCTGCAAGTTCTTCGTCAAGTTCGCCCGTTCCAAAAACAGCATTTAATGCGCCATTAAAAATTACGAATTGGGCATTTGAGTTTGCCACAATAAATAGTAAAAAAAGTGCTGATATTATTTTTTTCATCGGTCGAAATTATTTGGTCAAATTTAGGATAATCCAACAAAATAATTTAATGATTGGATTGGTCTTTTCTTGGTATGCTATAATATAAATATGGTCATTCAATTGAAAGAATACTGGCCTGTTTTCAGAAGCATTGCTTGTTATACATGTGAATTTGTCTTATCCAACATGTGTCACAAGAGTTTGCCTTAAAAGGAATGAAAATGGGTGACAAATCATAATATGAAATATTCATGCTTAGTCATGATAAAAAAAAACCGCCTCAAAAAATTGAGGCGGTTTTTTTTACATTCTTGCTAAGGAAATAAGAAAATTAGTTGATGACTAATGTTTTTGTAACTATTGCTTTTGAATCTGATACAGATACCGAGTAAATGCCAGAAGCAAAATTTGATGTGTCAACAGGTATTACTCCATCTTTGTTAAGACTTTTGTATGCTTGTTCAAAAATCAATTTGCCTGTGTTATCAGTAATGCGCAAAGTAACGTCCGTTTTGCTTTCAACGTTTAGTCTCACATAAGTCAAATCTGATGCAGGATTTGGAAAGACACTAATCGCATTTGTCGAACTTGTAAATTCTTCAACATTAACTGCCAAAGTTTGAGAAACTCCAGCATTTACAATTTCTCCTGTGCTTGATTTTATCAAAAGAGTCACTGCGCGACAGTTGACAAGGTCCCAGCCAGCATCTAAAGTAACTATGGAGTTGTATGAGTGCACTAATCCGTTAGTTGGGTCAGCCGGAACACTTCCGGTAGCACCTGCCCAACCACCAACAAGTGCCCGAGCAACGTGATCATAATCAATTGTGCTTGCCGGTACAGGGTTAGCAAGACTTTCAAATCCACCCATTGGGCCAAATGCACCACCACTATATGTATTTACTTGATTCCAAGTGGCTCCTGTACCGCTTACTTCATCCTCTATTATTACAACTGCAACTTTGTATGTTCCACTCATATCTGCGGTGAATTCCAAATTGCTTGTAACCGTGGCTTGAAGGCCATCAATGTCAACGGTGGTATTCACCATTACCCCATTGTCGGTATCGATACGCTCCATAAGAGCACGTTCGAAAGAAGAAGGATCAACCTCTCCGAATCCTTCGAAATCCGCCCTATCAACTAAGCCAGAAGGATAGCCTGAAATATTTGCTCCAAGACCAGAATCATACGTAGCAACTGTCATAGGATCGCCATTGTGTACCGCAATTCCAATAAAGTTTGTTGGATATTTTCCTGCAAGATACTCCATGAATACTGTGCCTCGAGGACACCATTGACACCATGTTCCAGTTCCTTCCTCACCAACTACAACTCTGTTTGGGTTTGGAACAACGCCTATCAAGGTGTTGTCCTCTCCTGCATTGTTGTCTGTAACTGTTTCTGCACCGCCATTTACATTTGAAATAGTATATGTAAAAGTGTTATTACCGCTTGCAACTGTGGCCAATGTGGTAAAATAATGCAAGTCCATTTCTCCAAGCCCAAGACTTACGCCAGTAACAGACTCAGTCACCATCGCGCCACCATTTTGTGTGTAGCTAACGTTGTAAGAAGTAATATTTGAAAACGCATTATTAGTTATCATTGCTATAGGCACAACAGTTTCGCCTGCGATATATTTTGTAAATCCTAGTTCAACAGAAGGCACTGCGGCAACTTCAACACCAAGTGCGGTACCTTGTATAGAGGCATCAATAATTGACAAATCAGGCTCAATCAATTGCATGTTGTCTATGGCAAAACCATACAACCAACCTCCACCATCATTATACCTGAAACCAACACGAACATCATTCATATTTGCATAAGCGGAAAGATCATAAGCCTGAGCTGTCCAACCTGAACCAGCCTCTATTTCAAACAAAACAGTCCAATTAGTACCACCATCTATGGATGCTTCAAATGTGCAATATTCTGTGATGCCATTGTAACTTAACTTATTGTAATACATATCAAACATGAGGTACGGTGCTGATACTCCTGTTAGATCGAAAGATGGCAACATCAGAAAATCATTGCTTTTGTCATTAACTTGTATAACATCATCGTTGGTACAAATTACGTTGCCATCTGCCGCAGGAATAGCATAAGAGGCACTGCTAAGTGCTGCAGGTGTGCCTATTAACCAGCCACCATTTGAAGACCATGTAGTTTGTGACCAACCCATAGGTAACATGGTTCCTCCGTTAAAATTCTCAGACCAAATTTGAGCTTGGGTGACAATACTTGCCAGTAAAGTAAATGCGAGTAAAACTTTTTTCATTGTGTTGTTTATTAATATTTTTAATGCGCGAATCTAAATAGAATGCGGCTAATAGCATTTTTTTCTAAATCGAATATGGTAATCTTAACACTTCCAATACAAATTCAAAAAAGGGGGGGATCGAGTTGCCTTTTCAGAATAATTAATTAGCGGTCATCTTTTCTGGTCTCAATTCGAAAACCTCTTTCTGCCTTGGTCATTGATACTAATTCCCAGATTGCTTATTTAAGGTCAGTTTATGATTTCGTCCGTCTATTATGGTATTTGTTGATGTGAAGGATTAAACATCAATATGTACTTTGGCCCTCATTAAAAAATATAATTTCCATGAAAAAAGTTTTTTACGTATTTGCCTTTCTACCTTTTTTGGTTTCTTTCAACTCAAATACACCTGCTAGTTTACCTAGTGTTCAATTGAAAGACCTTGACGGCAATATTGTGGACACGGGCATTCTGAGCAACAATGGCAAACCAATCATGCTTTGCTTTTGGGCCACTTGGTGCAGCCCCTGCAAAAAGGAAATGAATACCTACTCTGAATTGTATCAGGACTGGAAAGATGAAACTGGCGTTGAGATATATGCGGTGAGCATTGATGATCAGCGCACAGTAAATAGCGTGAAGCCTTATGTGAATTCCGTGTCGTGGGAATACAAAATTCTTTTGGATGTGAACAAAACTTTTTCGCAGGCAATGGGTGTAAATAGTCCTCCCCACACTTTCTTGCTTGATGGCAGAGGAAACATAGTATGGCAACATGTGGGGTATAGTGCAGGTGATGAGGAAGAAGTTCATGAGCAATTGTTGGCCTTATCAAAATAACAAACTCCGCATTTGCCTTCCAAAATATTCGCAATTACAACACCTTGATTGTAGACAGTCAGGGTTTTTTGTTGGCTACTTTCGCCTACCTTCAATCCAATCCTCTATTATTCGAATGAGAAATCATCAGTTCTATTTTTTTCTTTGTATTTCTTGCATTTTTTGTTTCAAAATTCAGGCTCAAACTAGCTCTGAGTCCAAAGGACAATTACACGGAAATTTTCAAATTCTGGCGCAGCAATACAATGAAGATTCGCTTATTGGTGCACAAGTTCCAGATGCTTCATCTGCGCTAAATGCTTATGGAAATTTTACCTATAACTATGGTGGCTTCACAGCAGGTGTTCGTTATGAGTTATACCAAAACGCGTTGTTGGGTTTCCCCGGAAGATTTAAAGGAGCAGGTATTGGAAACAGATACGTGCGATATAACAACAATGGCCTTGACATCACAGTGGGCAATTATTACGAACAGTTTGGAACAGGAATGACACTGCGCAGTTACTGGGAGCCAAACCTTGGTATTGACAATGCTTTGGATGGCGTTCGAATTTTATACAAACCATTCCAAGGTATATACTTAAAAGGAATTTATGGCCAGCAGCGTTTTGATTTTGACAGTCGCATCATCAATGCTGATGGGATAGTGCGTGGGGCTGATGGCGAAATCAATTTGAATGAATTGCTACCCAAAATTGATTCGCTAACAAAACTAAAAATAACCTTGGGCGGAAGTTTTGTGAGCAAGTATGAAGCAGGTGAAACGATAGAAAAAGATGGTGAAGTTTTGATTCTGCCAAACAACGTATGTGCCACTGGTGTGCGAGCAAAAATTGCATACAATAATTTTCAAATCAATGGGGAATATGTATCTAAGATAAATGACCCCAATGCAGACAACAATTTCATATACAAAAAAGGGACTGGAATTTTTTTGAACACTGCTTATTCTGCCAAAGGCATAGGCATTTCGTTGAATGCGAAATTCATTGATAACATGGCTTTTCGAAGTAGCAGAACTGCTTTGTTGTTTGATGTTCCAATAAATTACTTACCCGCTATTACAAGACAGCACACTTACAATTTGGCGGGTACGCTTTACCCTTATGCCACGGTATTAAATGGTGAGTGCGGATTAAGTGGTGAGCTGTTCTACACGTTCAAAAAGGAGTCTTTGTTGGGTGGAAAATATGGAACCTATTTGGGTTTGAATGTGGCTGCTGTAAATAGTTTGGATACCAACAATTATTCTGGTCTTGAACAAACCGTGATGGGTTACAAAACGAACTCCTATTTATTTGGCGATCAGAAATTTGTTCGCGACATCAACATTGAAATAAAAAAGAAAATATCGAAAACATTAAATGTTGCTTTGACTTATTATTACTTTGAATTCAACACCGCTGTTACGCCCGTTACACAGGACTTCAAGGGAATAGTGTATGCCAATATTGGAGTAGTCGAGATACAATATAAAATGAAACCCAAGCACAGTTTCAGAACAGAATTGCAAGTACTAACCACTAAGCAAGACAAAGGGGATTGGGCCACAGTGCTGGGAGAATATAGTTTTTCGCCACATTGGATTGTAAGCGTTTTGGACCAATACAATTATGGCAATTCCAACGCGGACAAAAGAGTTCATTATCTATTTGGATCTATGGCGTATGTGAATGGTTCCAATAGATTTTCGGTTGGCTACGGCAAGCGCAGAGCGGGCATATTTTGTATAGGTGGCGTATGCAGGGCCGTGCCTGCAAGCAATGGTCTTGAACTTTCCATTACCAGCAGTTTCTAATTGATCTTCAAAAAAACAACAATGAAAAATTTACATTGCTATTTCTTACTGAGTTTTATTTTTCTGTTTTCTTGTTGCGATGTAATTGATAATCCTGTGATTGACTTTGGAAGTTATCGCAATGATTTGTATGGGCCACCACCAACTTTTACTCCTTTGGAAACAGCTGTCCAAAGGGTATTGCTTGAAGATTTTACGGGACATGAGTGTGGCAACTGCCCCGCTGCCCATTTAGTGGCAAGTGCAATTTTGGAAAGCCATGAAGAGCATTTGGCACTGGTTGCGGTTCATGCCGGAACGCTTGCAGCGCCATTTGGTTCCTTATTCAGTAACGACTACAGGACACCAGAAGGCGAGTATTATTTATTGACACAAATAGGTACAGATTTACTTCCAACCGGCAGAGTGAACAGAGGAGGTGGTGCTTCTAATGACTTGACAAAATCGGAATGGGAAAGCGCGGTTGAAGATGAACTTTTGGAAACAGCAATTGTGGACTTACAAATTGAAGCTGATTATGTGGCAGAGAATCAACATTTAAACGTGCATGTTAGTAGTGAGTGGTTTGCTGCGGCTTCCGGCAACTTCAAATTGGTGATTCTCATTTCCGAAGATTCTATAATTTCACCTCAACTCAATTATTTTCCTTCTAACCATGTTGATACAAATTATGTTCATTTGCACATGCTTAGGGGCAGTCTAAGCGGGGCAACTGGACTGAGTGTGGCTAACAATCCAACAAGTAATACCGCCTCAGTCAGTAGTTTTACTTATGATTGGAATCTGGATTGGCATGCAGAACATGCTGAAGTAATTGCATTGATCACCAATGGTGACAATGGAGAGATATTAAATGTGACAAAGAAGAAATTGATTGAATGATACACAAAACATTAATAGGGCTTTTATTCTTTCTTGCTTTACAATGTCAAGCACAAAAAAAATTCACAGGCGGTCTGGTTGTAGGCCCTGTTTTTTCTCAGATTAGCGGTGATGGACTTGGCGGCTGGGACAAACTTGGTTTTGCCTTGGGTGGCTGGGTTGGCATCCCTTTATCAGAAAAAAACAGTGTGACGATGAGCATGAAATACATCACTAAAGGAAGTAGGACAAAACGAGATACCTTAAACTTTAACTCCTTTGGATATTTCCTCAACTACATAGATATACCCATTGTATTTCGACATCAATTTGAAATTAAAAAGAGCCCATTCAGTTGGAGTGTTGGACCTTATGTGGGTGTTCTTCTTAATCAAAAAGTAAAAGAGAACGGTGTCATTTTCACCATTACAGAATCTGCAACCGGAGCCGATTTCGAGCCGCTCGATATTGGAGTGCAAGCAGCGCTGGGCTGGTGGACTACTCCTAAATTGTACTTCGAATTAAGTACTTCTACATCGCTCTTGCCTACTCGACCTGCCCCACTTGTGGTCAATAAGGGCAGCTATTATGAGAGAGGAAATTACAATCAAACATTGCAGTTGATGATCGGTTTGAGGTTTGGGGGAAATGAATAAATGCTAAAGAATTTTCCTTTTCATTTTAAATTCGAAAGGCACCTTTAGTGATAGATAAAAATTTCTTCCTTGATTAAAAACACCTTGGTATTTGTAACGAGAAAGATGATCAAAATAAACTTCATCTGTAGCATTGCGCATGCCCAAATCCAACGAAACGGTTTGTTTGAACCATTTCAAATCAGCGCCAACTGAGACATTGAATAGTTGGTAAGCGTTGGTGTTTGTCTCAAATTTTGCTGCATTGGTCTGCCTAAAGGTGTAGGA
>JAYSWI010000522.1:0-3618 GCA_043718125.1 Flavobacteriales bacterium | reverse complement strand
CGCTGTAATGCGCTTGCCTACTTGACCTTGATTCGAGCTTACAGCTACTCTAATGGCATTATCATTCCTAAGTAAAATAATGTTTGGAGTTTTTTTGAACTTTCTATTTGTTGCTACATGACCAATCCAATTCTTCCAATTGCAATAAAATTCTACTGCACTTTTTATGTCCGTTATTGACAGAAATATGATCAAAATATTTCACTAAAAAAAAAGTGGGATGCTTGCACAGCTCCCACTTTTTATTGTCAAAAGAAATATCAATCAATATCTATAAGCATCGCTTTTGAATGGGCCATTCACAGGAACACCAATGTAGTCGGCTTGCGATTGTGAAAGTACTTCCAACTCTACACCAATTTTAGCAAGGTGAAGCATGGCTACTTTTTCATCCAAATGTTTTGGCAGTACATATACTTTGTTTTCATACTTATCTGTATTCATCCAAAGTTCCAATTGCGCCAGGGTTTGGTTGGTAAACGAGTTGCTCATCACAAACGATGGATGACCAGTTGCACAACCCAAATTAACCAAACGACCTTCGGCAAGTACAATGATGTCTTTGCCATCCACGGTGTATTTGTCCACTTGTGGTTTGATGATGTCTTTTGATGTTCCGTAATTATCGTTCAACCAAGCCATGTCTATCTCATTGTCGAAATGGCCAATGTTGCAAACCACAGCATTGTGCTTCATTGCTTTGAAATGACGACCAACGATAATGTTGTGATTGCCAGTGGCGGTTACAATGATGTCGGCTTCCAATATGGCGGTGTCCATTTTCTTCACTTCAAAACCTTCCATTGCAGCTTGCAATGCGCAAATAGGATCTATTTCAGTTACTATAACACGCACTCCTGAGTTGCGCAAAGAATCAGCACTGCCTTTACCTACATCGCCAAAACCCGCTACCACTGCCACTTTGCCAGCCATCATCAGGTCGGTAGCTCTGCGGATGGCGTCCACCAAAGATTCGCGGCAACCATATTTGTTATCGAATTTACTTTTGGTAACGCTGTCGTTGATGTTGATAGCAGGAAGCAAAAGTGTTCCATTCTTTTCGCGCTCATAGAGGCGAAGAACACCAGTGGTGGTCTCTTCAGAAATTCCTTTAATAGCAGCCACCAATTCAGGATATTTGTCAAACACCATGTTGGTCAAATCGCCTCCGTCATCCAATATCATATTTAATGGTTGGTTGTCTGAAAAAGCGTGGAGCGTTTGTTCGATACACCAGTCAAATTCTTGCGCATTCATTCCTTTCCAAGCAAATACAGGAATGCCGGCAGCGGCAATAGCGGCAGCAGCATGGTCTTGTGTTGAGAAAATGTTGCACGAGCTCCAGGTTACCTCAGCACCTAATGCTGTCAAAGTTTCAATCAGCACTGCTGTTTGAATTGTCATGTGCAGGCAGCCAGCTATACGTGCATTTTTTAATGGTTGGCTCGGGCCAAATTCTTTGCGCAGGCTCATCAAGCCAGGCATCTCGGCTTCTGCAAGCCTAATTTCTTTGCGGCCCCATTCTGCGAGGCTCATGTCTTTCACTTTGTAGTTGGTCGTTGTAGCCACTGTTTGTGTTGTCATTGTTGTTTATCTAATTGAATTAAAGTCCTTTAAAAAGGGGCGCGAATATACAGTTGCCTTTTCGATAGGCAAAACAAATTTGTAAGTTGAGCATTTTCAAACCTTGGCCATTACTCTTGCTTCAAGTTTGTTTCCAATGCCACTTTTATTACACCTCAATATTTCTTCCAATTCTTCTGTGTTGGCAGTTTGGAAAATGACGGAACAAATAAGTGAATTGATGGAAATGATTGAACTTTCAGAGCAAGAAAAACTGAAGTTACAATCAATGAAATTGGAAAAAAGAAAGCGAGAATGGTTGTGTGTGAAAATTTTGATTCAACTTTTTGCTCAAGGCAAATCGTTGCTATTTCATCCAAATGGCAAACCCTTTTTTTCTGATGGATTTCATATCAGTATTTCGCACAGTGGAGTTTTGGCAGGCATTATTATTAGCAACCAGTCAATTGGTATGGACATTCAATTTGTGGATGAAAAAATCCACAGAATTCAACATCGCTTTCTCCACAAAAAGGAATACGAGTATCTGCCTGAGGCGAAGCAGAGAGTTGATTTTTTAACCATAATATGGAGCGTGAAAGAGGCAGTCTATAAATACTTTGGCGAGGAGGTGGATTTTGCACAAGACATTTATGTCTTGCCTTTTGCACTTGGAGAAAAGAATGTGTATGCCAACTACAATGGGTTGCATGGCTCTTTTGAATTTGAATTGAGCATTTTGAACCTTGAAGGATGTAATGTCATTTACATCACCTCCGATCATTTAGTCAAATTTCTACATAAGTTTGAATAGCACTTGTCCAAATTTTGTAACCTTCATTATTGATATGCAAACCATCATAAGTATATCTTTCATTGAGCATTCCATTCAACTCAAAAAGTGGATAGAGATCAATAAAAGTTGCTCCATTCATAGTGCATTGCTCTTGAAGAAATGCGTTGAGTAAATTCACTTCAAGCAACACCATACTATTGGTCGCATCACTTCCACCCATGTGGGCTGTAGGCAAATTACTTTGTACATATAACGCAGCCTCAGGACAATCTTTTCTAATTGTTGAAATGATTTCTGCGTATCGTTTTTGGGTCAATTCTCTGGGTACATTTTTAGAAATGTCATTGATACCAATCATCAAAAAAATTTTTTTAGGTTGTAGTTTCTTCACCACATCGAGGCGCATCAGTATGCCGCTAGTGAAGTCGCCTCCTATGCCCATGTTCACAATGGTGTTGTCTGAATAATGTTTGTTCAATTCATAACCTTCTGTTATGCTGTCGCCAATAAATAATTTGCATGTATGTGGCTTGTGTTTTATTTTTTTGAACGCTTCCACTCTTTCATTCCAATAAGGCAATTTGAAATATTCTTCTTCGGTGTTCCAAATCCATTTTGTTTTAGAACAACTTGCATTGAACAAACCAAGAGCGGTAAGAGCGGCACAAATTATTTTTTTCAAAGTGGAAATCATGGTGCGAATAAATGAAATAGGTGATGCTATAAATTGAATTCATAATTTTTTATTTAGTGTCTGTCCAGCATATCCACGTTATCCAGTTTTTTGTTTTTTTTCATTGACAATTGTGAACACGCTTTGCGCTGTGCCTCATTGTTCTCGCCTTGCATTTCCGTTTTGTGTTTATAGAGTATTCTGGATTTTCAAATTTTAGAGCTCCTTGCATATAAACATTCTGAATCATATAGGCTGCTTTATGGACGGAATCTATTTGGGCACAACTTGCTTTCATTTACAAAAAAATATTTGAGTATTCGCATGGACTTTATTCATCTCATTTCTAAGTTTATCCATATAGTTTGTGGAGGTTTGGTACTGTTGCTTGGTCTCGCTCAGTTGCTGATGCAGAAGCACGGCAAGGTGCACCGCATCATTGGAAAAACTTACTTTTTTCTTATGATTGTTATTTTTTTCACCTCCTTGCCGCCTGCGCTATATGCGGGCAATTGGTTTCTTGCATGCGTGTCTTTGTTTGCTCTTTATTTGGTATGGACAGGCAGGAGATATGCCATCAATAGAA
>JAYSWI010000521.1:0-11330 GCA_043718125.1 Flavobacteriales bacterium | reverse complement strand
CGAGTTCGTTGTTCACTCGGTCCTTGTATTCTACCCAAGTAAATTCACTGTCCTTTTGTTCCGGCATCAATGAGGTGAGCACGTAACGCATTTCATCTTGCTTTTCTGGAAATTCTTCAAGGTATTCATGCAGCCATACTGCCCAATTGCGCGAGGTAGAAATTTTTTCTCCTTCCAAATTCATGAATTCATTTGCGGGAACATTGATTGGAAGATTAAATCCTCCATGTTGTTTCAGAATGATTGGGAAAATGATGCAGTGAAAAACGATATTATCCTTGCCGATAAAATGAATGAGTTGCGAATCAGCACTCTTCCAATAGTCTTCCCAATTTTTTCCATTTTTATCAGCCCACACTTTTGTGTTTGTGATATATCCAATGGGTGCATCGAGCCATACATACAACACTTTTCCAGCGCGTTCATTCTCCTTCCTTCTGGGAAGGTCGGGATGGGATTCCTCCCCTTTGGGGAGGCTAGGTGGTGTAGGCACTGGCACGCCCCAATCCAAATCTCTTGTCATCGCGCGTGATTGCAGGCCACCATCAATCCAACTCATGCACTGACCAATAACGTGCGACTTCCATTCTTTTGGATTGTGATGTTCAATATCATCTAGCCGTCCTTCTTTGATGTATTCGCGTGCAAACTTCTCGTGGTGCGCCATCGGTAAATACCAATGCGTGGTTTCTTTCAATACGGGCTTACTTCCACTCAAAGTTGATCGCGGGTCAACGAGTTCTAGTGGCGAAAGTGTGCGTCCGCAATTCTCGCATTGGTCTCCATAAGCTCGGTCGCTAGCGCAGTTGGGGCAGGTGCCTATAATGTATCGATCGGCAAGAAATTGCTTCGCTTCGTCATCGTAATACTGCTGCGAAGTCTTTAGTTCGAAGCTGCTTTTCTTTTCGAGATTCAAGAAAATCTCCTGCGACATTTTATGGTGTTCGGGCGATGAAGTGCGGTGGTATTCGTCAAACGAAATTCCGAAATCGGCAAATGATTTCTTCATCAACTCATGATAGTGGTCCACGATTTCGCGTGGTGTTTTTCCTTCCTTTTTTGCGCGAAGTGTGATGGCCGCGCCATGTTCATCACTGCCACAAATGAATGCAACATCCTTTTCATTCGCACGCATATAACGCACATATATGTCGGCATTCAGGTAAGCTCCTGCAATGTGACCAATGTGCAGCGGGCCATTGGCATAGGGAAGTGCTGAGGTGACGAGGTATCTTTTGGGATTTGAATTCATAATGGGAGGCGAAGGTAGAATTGAATATTTGAGTATGAGGCAAGGCTAAGGCACATAGAATTCCGAAAGGTTGAGGTTGAATTCAACTTCTATAGCAGTGATGAAATCAAGTTGCCTCATCTCTTCTCTAAACATTTGTCGTTTCTTCTCATCATCAAATCCGTTATCAGAAAAAAGATTTTTTAGTCTATTGATATGACTAAGTCTCTCGCCAAATAAATCTGGATGATTCATCCCAATGAATTCAATGAAGTTCGTTGCTTCAATATCCAAATCTTCAATTGCAGGATATTGTCCATCTTCAAATTTGATTCGTGCATTCAATTGTTGTTTGTTCTGGAAAAAATGATTTTCATGAAATGAAGCATTCTGATACTTTTTGTCTTGCGCCATTTTCCATAGGTTGGCTTTTCTTTTCACAACATAATAATTGAAGTAATCATCCTCGTATTTGATTGATGAATTCAAGTGTTCTACTTCAGTTGCATCTGTGGGAAGAATATATCTTTCAGTGTAAGCGCAGAAATTATGTTGCTCTTTGAGCAATTCATCATGAAGGGCTTTGTTACTCACTGAGCGATTTTCAAGGTACTTCATTCCATGAGAAAATATTGGAGAATCTGGATTTTTAGCAAGAAATTTCATATCAAGATTCGAAGTTGTAATCACTACCAATTTGGCTGATGCGCTTACTTAATTCCATTTTTTCTTTGTCGTCTTTTGCCACTCGAACATCATGCTTTAGTCGCAGATATTCTTTCCACATTTCATTTCCTTTTTCACCCATTAGATTTCTAATTCCAAAATCTTTTTTCAAGACATCATTTGGGTCGTCTCCCTCTGGTGCTTGACCTTTTGTGGCGAGCACTGTTCCAGGATTTTCCAAATCCCAATCGAGGATGATGCGTTCATAAGGTGCAAATTGAGCAGCAACTATTGGACTGTGTGTAGCAAAAAATGATTGAGTATTTCTAGTGCCATTTTTATCAGTGGTCACCTGCTGATACAAATCAATCAAGTCATAAAGAAAGTCAGGAAACAAACTGTTCTCTGGTTCGTCAACGAGTAATGTTCCAAAGTCAATTTGCCTATTGAAGTACAACGAATGAATATGCCCGATTCGAAAAATGAAATTGCGAATGCCTGTGCTTAAAAGACGATAGGGAATCCTTTGGATATTGTTTGATTGACCATTTGACCCCTTTAGTTTTATGTAGGCATTTAGATTGTCGCTAAGCTGAATTGGTTCTTTCGCGTTAATCACATCAAATTCTAGATTTGCCTTATCAAGAATGTTGTTCCAAATTGTTGCGATTGAATCAAGAATTTTTGGATGCTTATTAGCAAACTCTTCGTTGAGTTGTTGTTTGGTTTTGGACAAATTTTCTTTCTGATTTTCAAACTGTTCCTTCTCTGCCTTTCTTGCAGATGTGTGATACATTAGAATTTGCCAAAACCCTGAAGAAGTTGAAAAATCTATCTGATGGTGGTTTTCAAATGATTTGAAAAGTTTGTTTGCTTCGTCCAATGTCGCTTTGGGCACATCATTGATGGTTAAAAGCAAATTCTCTTTGCTTTCAGCCGGACAATAAATCAAGAGTCCAGCATCACTTTCGCTTGATTGCCAATTTCGATTTGGCCAATTTGCTTTGTGTTTTTCAAATAAGATTTGATAAGCTTTTGGGACGGTGGCGATAACAATATCCATACTTATTCTTTTATGTAATTGAGAATTCGTAGTAAGGCCGTCAAATGATTTAACTATTGCCTGCACGTCTTGTTCATTTTCGCATATTACCCAATCTTTGATTTTGTAACTCGGTGAGACAATTTGATAGTAATTTTTTGTTCGGTGGATGTATTTAAGAACAAGCAATTTTCCATTCGACAAATTGCTGTGATTTTTTGAGTATGGGTTAAGATTATTGAGTAGCCATAGGATAGTACTCTTCCCAGTCCCATTCGGTCCAATGAAACAAATTTTGTCAAGTGGTTCTTTGGTTTCGGGATGAGTAAAATCAAGAAATGTATCTTGAAATTGTTGATAGTCTTTGATATGAATACTGCACAGTTTCATTTTGAATTACAAAATCATTTGTTGAGCGCGAATGTAAATACCTCATGTGAAAAAATATCTCAAAGTCACACATAGAATACGCAGAGCTTCGATGAGATTTGCGAGCGCAAGTTAATATTGACATGAACTCAATTATTCCACCATTTCTTAAACCTGGCGACACCATCGGGATTGCTGCCACCGCCCGCTGGATTACTCTCGAACAATTGCAACCCGCCTTAGATTTATTTCACTCTTGGGGATTTAAAACTAAAGTTGCTGGTAACATACATACTCAGCTTTTCCAGCTTGCTGGCGATGATGATTTGCGCGCTAGTGAAATGCAAAAGTTGATGGATGATGATGAGGTGAAAGCCATCATCATTGCACGGGGCGGATATGGAACAGTGCGTGTGATTGACAAGTTGGATTTTACATCATTCGTGAAAAAACCAAAATGGATTTGTGGTTACAGTGATATCACTGTTTTGCACACCTACTTAAATACAAGAGGTGTTGCAACAATTCATTCTACCATGCCCATTTCTTTTAGCGATGCAACGGCTATAGCATTGGACGATCTTAGGCTGTGTCTTGTGGGCGAAAAAAAGAAATTGAATTGGAACACTGAATTAGAGTCTAGTCAAATGAATAGTTCACATTCTCAAATGCGCAACACGAAAATCATTGGTGGAAATCTGTCTGTGATCCAAAGCCTTATAGGTAGCAACTGTCTTTTGCCAACTGAAAACTATGTTCTTTTTATAGAAGATGTGGATGAAATGCGGTACCATATTGATCGGATGATGATGACATTGAAACGGGCTGGTATGCTCGATAATGTGTGGGCATTCATTGTTGGAGGCATGACTCAAATCAAAGATAATACTGCGGCCTTTGGATTTTCTGCCGAAAATGAATGGGGATTTTCTGCCGAAGAAATAGTACAAAAAATGGCCAATGAATTAAATGTTTGCAGCTACTTTAATTTCCCTGCTGGACATCAAAACGACAATCGTGCATTTTATCTTGGGATGAATTGCTCGTTGATTCAAGAAAATAAAAAAGTGATGGTTGAATATCATTTTTGAATTCAACCATCACTTTTTTCTTTCTTGCGATTTATCGAAGGATGGTTACTGTTCCTTCATACACTTCAATTTTTCCATCTTGAACGGCCTCTACTTCTAGACGCCATACATAAGTATCGGTATTTACATAGTATTCGCCACCATCGGAACCACCGGTCCACGCTGCATTTGGGTCATCAGTATAAAATAACTGATCTCCCCAACGGTTGAATATCCAGAATTTGTAGGTGCCTGGCTTTGCGCCTGTAACCACCGGGAAAAAAATGTCGTTAATGCCGTCCTCATCTGGTGTAAATGTGTTGGGAACAAAAACTTGCAACACGCTTTCAATCAAAACTTCCTGGCACAGTGTGCTGGAACATCCATAATTGGTGGTTGCTGTAAGACAGATTGGATAAATGCCTTGGTCGATCAAGGGAAAGGTGTGTGTTGGATTTGCCAAAGTAGAAGTTTCACTTCCGATGAAATTCCAGAAATAGGAGGTTGCTCCTTCAGTAAGATTGATCATTTGAACATCCTGATTGGTAAGAACAGTCACTGGTTGTGGCTCCCACGAAAAATCTATCTCTGGAAACCCGTGCAGTATGATTGGAGAAGACAAAGTATCTGAACCCACGCAGCCATGCTCTGTGGTGATGGTTAGGGAAGGATAATATTCGGCATACAATGCTGCCGATGAATAATTGTATTGCACAGTGCCACAAACGTCTTGTGTGTCCCCATTTCCAAAGGCCCATACACAATCCACATCGTCTGCAATTGGACTTGATTGGTCATAAAACTCCACTAAAAGCGGATAGCAGCCTTCGGTGGTATCTGCATCAAAAAGGACTTCTGGAGTATCCCAAACATGCACCCAAATAGAATCATAAAGTGGAACACTGCAACCGTCATTGGCTTCTACATAATATTGAGTATCGAAGAATGGACATACATAAATTGTGTCTGCATTACCATCCGGTGGTGGTGTGTTTGATGGCAATTCATACCAAGTAACACCCACATTTCCATTACCTCCGCCAGTTATAGCAAACAATTCCGCACAGTCATATTCGCAAATGAAAACGGTGTCTGCTCCGTTTTGCAAATTGAGCGTGATATCAGGAAACATCGTAGCAGTAATCATCACCGTGTCGCTGTAACAGAACAATTGATCAAAAGCTCTTGCATAGAGAATGATATCTTCGGTCATTGGTATGCAATATGGCTCTGCAGTGCTTATGTACGGGTAATTGCAATCCTCATTATCGAACCATTCAATATCCACAACACCAACGCCACCGGTTGGCACAGCATCAAAACAAGCCAATTCTTCGAAGCAGAATATATCCTCAGTCCATACCGGATTCAAACTAATATCAGGCGAGCTAAAGGCTATCAAAACACTATCATGTGCCTGACAGAATGTTCCTGGTGCTACTTCAAAAATGGTGGTGATATAATACATGCAAGGAACAAGCTCATCAAAAAGGGCAGAGTTTCCAGGCAGAGTCAGGCTGTAATTACATGAATCAGCACTTTGGCAATTGATGGAAGTCGTAATATCATTGACAAGAATACTTCCCAAATTGTATGAACAAATTGGTTGTGTCACTATTATTTCATCAATTACTTCCGCAGCTCGTTCTTCTATTTCAATGCTCCCAACTAGTGTGCAACCAATGGCATCTGTGATGGTGTAATTATACATTCCTGGACAAAGCTCTATTTCATCCTCGGAAAGAATGTCACCGGAAACCTGATATGGGCTGAAGCCACCAGAAATAGCTAAATGTATTTCTCCTTCACATGTTCCATTGCAAATTTCTTCGGTGAAGTCTTCTGCTACAGCTAATGATGCGCCTATATAAATAGAAATTGTGGTGTCAGAAGAGCAGCTAATGAGCGGATGATTCTCAGTGCCTGTTACGGTATATGTTTCATCATTCAAAGGACATACACTAATGGAAGGCTGATTCAAATTTCCTGAAGTGCCATCAGCGGCATCCCAAACGTAATTATCAGAATCGCCACCTACCGTTAATACTGCACAGTCACCAGCACAAAGCGAATCGGTATCAGCAGTGATGGTCATTGTAGGAAAAACAAAATAGGTTACATCCACATCGTCCGCTGCGGTGCAAGAGCCAACATTGGTAGTAACAGTCAATGTGTAAGTATCAGTACCTGCTGAGGCTGCATTCACTGTTGGTTGTGCTATCGTTGATGAACCTTGTATATCGTCATCAGGTAATCCTGCCCACACATAAGAAACACCTGCAAGTACAGCCGTTCCAATTATTGTATTTACACCCACACATTGCTCCATATCAGGGCCTGCATCTGCTATTGGTAATGGAATTTCTGTAACGGTAATTGCATCTCCAGCTAAACTTACACAGTCGTTACCATCAGTTACAGTAACCAGTGTATATGTTCCGCCAACAGCAACTGTATATGTGAAGTCTGTGCCCAAAATTTGTGTTTCTGGTAATAAAGGAACAGCACTAAAGTCAGGTGTAAAAGGCGCTTCTCCATCTAAGTTTAGAGTAATATCGGCATCACTTCCTTCACAAAAATTGATAGCAGTCTGAGACCAAGCTGCTGTTGGCAATTCATTTACGGTAAGGGTAATTGGAGGAGTGTCAACTTGGTTGGAGCAAAAGTTTCCATCCGTTACACTTGTGATAAAATAATTTCCGTCTGTATCCTCATCACCTGTGACACAATATAAATTGTATGAAGGGTCATTTGTTGGATCTGGTGTTACCCAATTGTTCGCATCAGGATCATTTACGGTAAAAACCCAAGGCGCTATTCCGGTAAGGTCAACTTGAAAACAATGTTGCTCACCTATACAAACCTCATCTGAACCACTGAAAACAGCAGTAGGCAATGGAAGTAGCGAAACAGACACAAGCCCGCTGACGGTTCCGGTGCACAAATTTCCTGGCCCTGAACTAACAGAAATAAGATCATAATCACCCGCATCTTCAACCGACAAGGTGTATGGATTTGTGCTAGTGGTAATTGTTTCATCCAAGAGCGGAAATGGTTTGTCCACTGTAAAAGTCCAAGGCCCTGTGCCTGTAAAATCTATTTCCAGATCCACACTTTGTCCTTCGCAAACAGTATTGTCCAAAGTGCTCAAAGTCGCAGTTGGTATTTCGTACCAAGTTACAGCTTGACCATTCGAGATGTCAATATATGGTGAAATGAATGGGGCAATATTGGTTTGAACCACACAGCCCGGCATTCCGCCTGCATCTCCTGCAACAGCAACTATATAGTAAGTTGTGCCATACAAAATATCTGGGTCTGGGATCACCGGAAAATTGAATGTTGCCGATACACAATTCGGATTCCCCGGAATTTGTACCATATTGCTCAACGGGTTCAATGGATTAGTACAAAGCACCCACATGATGTCATCGTTTCCATCCAATACTTGATCATTGTTGAATGTGCCACCAGCCGCAGCAGCACCACAAACACTAATTGCTAGGTTGCTCATGCTTCCTGCATTGGTGGTAACAGTGCAGTTGTGTGTTATTGTTTCGGTTTCTACGTTGCAATTGTTTGCATCACTAAATATCCATGTACCAGTAGTGCCAGTATTTATTGATGCTGTAGTGTAGGTATTAGCGGGCAAAAAATTACCGGTATTACCACCCGCTGCCTCTGTATATACTCCATTGCCATCGCTTAAAGTATATACCACTTGGTATTGATATGGAGTAACCATGTCGTTGCATGTGACAGAAGTTTGAACAACGTCTATAAAGTCATGAACATTAATAGTCACAAAAACTCCAGGATTAACAGCACATGCAGGAAATCCATCTGGGGAAAGTGAATTGACATTGTATGTGGTGGTTTGATCTGGACAAACGTTTTGACTAAAGTTGGCCACAGGATTTTGAGAGCAAAATGGGCTGCCAACGGTATTTGTGATGCCTACACAATACAATCCGGTATTGGGCGAAACATCAAGTGTGATATCCGCACACTCTCCTGGGCAAAGGTTATAGTCGGTAGCTGTAAACGAAACTACTGTATAAGCAGGCAATGCAGTAACAGTTGCACAAGAATTGAGCAAGCTGTTATTTGGATTGTTGCAATTGGCATCACTAACAGATGTGATGCAATAGATGGCCGTACCCGTGGGACAAACATTAAAATTGAAAGGAGATACTAAAGAATTAAGCGCTACTTGAGCAACCCCGTTTAGTGTGTAATTCACAACCCATGGCCCCATGCCAGTGCAATTGAAAACGAGGTTGGTGCATGCTCCATTACATACAGTAATTCCACCAGTAACCGTTGCAGTTGGCAGGCAATGCACAGTCACAGTTATTGGCGGATTTTGAGCATCGGTGCTTGGGCAAGTAGGTGTGGTGGTGTATGATACAGATTCAATATCATAGACGCATGTGCCACAAGCCGCCATGTTTGGAACATCTATAGTTCCCAAATCGCCAACGGTGACAGTGCCTCCAGCAAGGGGAACGCAACTTGTATAAACTACCTCATAGTTTCCACCAAGGCTATGGTCAATGTCTAGTATGGTATTTCCTCCAAAACAAATTGCAGGCTCGGGCAAAAACTGCGCAGTCACAATAGGCCGCACTGTAACTGTTTGGCTCAGATTAATATTTGCAAAACAACCAGAAGCATCTATGATAGAATCAATGGTATAAGTGACAGTGGATGGCGGTGTAACCACGAAGTCGTGCAAGTCAGAAAGTCCAGCCCAATTATTAGTTGGGCCGTCATCCACACCCGCTGGGTTGCTATCTCCGCTCAGTGGATTGGTGACCCAAACAACCCTGAACGGAGCAAGGCCGGCAGTTAAGTCCAGCACCAACGTTGCGGTTGAGCCACCACAAATTGTTGCACCGCCTGTGAATGAAATGGTAGGTGCGGGTGTTGATCCAACAACAGTTGCCCCCATTCTACTGCATAGATATACATTATCTGTAACAGTCACATTGTAGCTTCCAGCAATAAGTCCTGTCACATCTTGAGGGTCAATACCAGGTGGATCAAAAGCTAGTGGTCCCGACCAATCATAAGTGTAATTGCCCGACCCATCTCCATTTACCGTAAGATCAATTGTCCCGTTACTTGTGTTGCAAGTTTCCGCAGTTGGCGTTAGCGTTAATGAAGGAATCGAAACATAAACTGTAGCTTGCGCAGTAGCACTACATTGGGGCTGCACCACCACACCGGCTATTGGAGCTACTTGATAGGTGGTAGTAAAAGTAGGTGTTACAATTTTTGAAGCGGTATTTCCTGCGGGCAATGAACCCCCATCACCAGTTAAAACCGACCATGAATATTGATTGTTAAGCAAAAGCCCAGTTGCAGTGAGAGTAACAGGAGCACTAGCACAAACAGTATCGCTCAGAATGTTTAATTCCAAATTCGGACTAACTACAGCTGTGATAGTTATGTCATCAGTATCCGGATTTGGACAAGCATCATCTACAGCATGGATGGTAATAAGGTGTGTTCCAACATCCAATCCTGTGGTGGCCAGTTTGAAAGTTCCTATTACCGGATTTAATCCACCGGGTACAAAAGGAAGCGATGCAAATCCTCCATTGTTTGTTACGCTAAGTGTAATTGCTCTGAACAAATCTGGATTATTCGCCTCTACTGTAAAACAGAGCGTGTCACCAGCACAAACAAGGACACTTGTGCCACTGGTTTGTATTGTTTCCGGCCCAACTGAGGTAATGTTTGGAACATTAAAAGTGGTCACTGTTGGTGCGCAATTTCTGACTACTACCGTCACATTTTCATAAATAGTACCGATGTAAATTGCACCATCCATCATCAATATTTCAATATTGAAAACATAGTTTCCAAAAGCATCATTGGCGTTGGCCCAACATAGATTTCCGGTTGCTGATATTGTAACTCCGGCAGGAGTAACAATGCCGGGAGCGTTCACAGGAGCATCAATGGTAGCACCTGTGGTGAGGCAGTTGCCGAGGGTGTATGTTAAGGTATAACCGTTTGGATTTGCAACATCTATTTGATGGCAAAAGGGGCTTCCAAAACAAGCATATTCAATAGCAGGATCGGCAAAACTTGAGGTAATATCAATTGAATTGTCGCATGGTGCAGAAGTATTTATTTCAGTGTGGATATAGGCATCTACAGGGTTTCCTAGGCCATTTACGTTATCCATATTTTGAAAATAATTCCAACTTCCATTATTCCAAATAACATCCCAAGTGCATCCGGCATTTAGTGTGACAATGCCGGAGAAAGTAACCTGCATAGTGCCAGGAGCAAGGCCACCGGAACAAGAGCTGTTTGGAAATTCGGTCACACACAAATCAGATATTTCTACTTGCGATACATAGCTTAAGTCGATAGAAAAAAAACTAGATGCACAGCCTGTAGGAAAGAAATAAAAATTCTCAGCAGCAGGATTGTCCGTGTATCCATAACAATCCTTGTATTGGGTCAGTGTAATTTGATATTGATTGCCCCCAAGGCATTCCCACGTAATGTTTCCGCCTAGGACGTGATTGGCAGAAGCGGTAAGTCCGTAAGCGCAAATAGAGAATAAAAACAGGAGTCTTGATAAAATCATTTTGTAATTCCTTTGGTAGAAAAAAGGTGTAAAACACAGGGTCTGTAAAACTGAACAAAAAGGCAAGCTGCAAATATGGGTCGTGTTAAGGTTTTCAACAATGGGGTTTAGATGAAATAACCTAAAGCATTCTGACTGTTTCATTTGCAACAAAATCTCAGACATAAGAAATGAACAATGGGGTGCATCCATCAGTTTTTTTATTTCGAGATAGAAAAAAGGCAGATCAAATCCTAGAATTAAATGTTGGATGCGTTGTTGACTTTGTTTCCAAAAGCCACCTACCACAATGTTTTTCCATCACACCTATTACAAAATTTTTTATTCAAAAGCCTACTTCTG
>JAYSWI010000053.1:0-2727 GCA_043718125.1 Flavobacteriales bacterium | reverse complement strand
TGCCTTTCACACCCACCACGGAACTCATGTTGATGATGCTTCCAGACCTTGCTTTAAGCATTGGTTTAATAACCGCTTTGGTCAAATTGAAAACAGATTTCAAATTGACACGCATTATCTCGTCCCAATGTTCTTCGGTCATTCGCAGGAGTAAATTGTCGCGTGTAATGCCAGCATTGTTCACCAAAATATCCACAGTTCCGAAGTCCTTAATTACCTCATCGATCAAAACATGAGCGGCCTTAAAATCTGCGGCATCACTTTTATACCCTTTAGCAATACCACCACTTGCGGCCAGTTCCGATTCAAGAGCGCGTGCCTTTTCATCGCTATTGGCATAAGTGAAAATGACGGTTGCTCCGTGCTCTATAAATTTTTGGGCTATGCTCGTGCCTATGCCACGCGAGGCTCCAGTAATGATTGCAATTTTTCCTTCAAGAAGTTTCATAATAAATATGCTTGGTTGTAATTGGTCAAATATAGAATGTGCGCAAAAGCTGATGTTACATCACTGATATTTTTTCAAAAATTGTTTTCTAAACCAGATTTTGAAAATTGGGTCAAGTATCAGAATCACGCCTGGTTCAAAATCATCAATGATGTTTTTGTTGCGCAGTGCTTCGCGTGCGCGCTTCACATTGCTAGCACCGCCCAAATCGAAGTCACGCAAGGTACTCGCTGATGTAAACTGCTTCACTCCTGAGATGAGTGCTTTCAAAAAATTGATTTGATTTGTGGGCAGGGCATCAATTTCGTTTTGATAAAAAATAGTATTTCGATTCACAATATTCTTCAGCGCATCATCCAACACTTTTTCGTTCACACTGCGGCTGGTTAGGTTCAATACCTCCTGGGCATACTGCTGAATGTAGTACGGGCCTTTTTCCATTCTAGCCACAATTTCTTTTGCAAACGGTTCCGAAATTTTTCTTTTGTTTTTTTCAAACGTTTTTTGGATGTATGGTAACCAGTATTTCTCTTCAATTTTTTGGAGCATCATCACATCTCCAAAGCGATAAAAAGGCATTTCCGCACTTTGAAAAATTTCGGCCATCATGTGTCGTTTACTGCCGTACATGCAATAGGTAACGTGCTGATGTTTTTGCCAAAACGAACGCAGCCTTTTTTGAAATGAAATATCACGATCGAAATAAGTGATGTTTTGAAATTCGTCAAGGCAGATAATGATTCGCAGCTTTTTCTCCTTTGCAATTCGTTCTGCCAAATCAAGAATTTCTCCGCTATGTTTTTTCATTTCGCGGCTATCAAAACTTAATTCAATGGAAGTTTCTTCAGCCATTGTGAAAGAAAGTTTGGGAATCAGGGTCTGAAAAAATCGTCTGGTAATGGTTTGTGCTTCTTCCCATTTTGTAATTGTGCAGGCTATTAGTTGTGCTGAAAGTGTTTCGTAAAATTCCTTTTCGTCCCGAATACTGAACATGTCCACATAACAAAAGCGCACGTTTTTATGCCTTTTCATGCGGTGCTTCATCTGAGCAAGAAGTGAAGATTTTCCTGTTCTGCGGGCTGCAAGAATGGTCGTGTTTATTCCGCTGAGAAAGTTTGATTCCAGTCTTTTTTGTTCGGCCTCTCTGTTTACAAACTGCCCAAGCATCACCTGCGAACCAAAATTAAATGTGTCCATTATCTAAAATAAATTGAAGCGCAAACATAACGCATTAAACAAATATGTGTAACGCATAATTGCATAATACATATTTGTGTAACGCATATTTGTGTAGCGCATTTTTATCTATAATATAAACACTCACAAATCCGCGGCTTCAACCACCAATTCAGCCACATCTTTCACTACAAGATTGCTTTCTCTTTCAAAGTGCTTAACACCATCTGACATCATCGTGTTGCAAAATGGGCAGCCGGTGGCAATCACATTTGGTGCTGTCATTAAGGCATCCTCGGTGCGTTCGATATTTACCTCCTTGTTTCCCGGTTCAGCTTCCTTGAACATTTGCGCACCGCCTGCACCACAGCAAAGACCTTTGGCACGGCTGCGTTTCATCTCCACCAACTCCGCATCCAGCTTATGCAGCACTTCGCGCGGTGCTTCATAAACATTGTTGCCACGGCCCAAGTAGCAGGGGTCGTGGAAGGTAATTCGTTTGCCTTTAAACACACCGTCTTCCTTCATTGTGATGCGGCCTTGAGCAATCAATTGATTGATGAGTTGTGTGTGATGCAACACTTCGTATTGACCCCCCAATGCCGGATATTCATTCTTTAAAGTGTTGAAACAGTGGGGGCAGCCAGTCACTATTTTTTTCACTTTATATCCATTTAGAACTTGAATATTTTGCAGGGCCATCATCTGAAATAGGAATTCGTTTCCTGCACGTTTTGCGGGGTCGCCTGTGCAACTTTCCTCTTGCCCTAATATGGCAAACGAAACCCTGCAATGATTCAATATTTTGGCTATTGCCTTGGTTATTTTTTTTGCTCGGTCATCAAAACTTCCTGCACAGCCTACCCAAAAGAGTATTTCTGGCACCTCACCAGCAGCAAGGTATTCAGACATTGTTTTTACTTTCATCTTACTTGTTGATTTGTTGACTTGTTGATTTGTTGACTTGTGGATTTTTGAGGCATTCTACTCTAATCAAAAACTCTTCAAGTCCACAAGCCAACTAGTGATTTTATACCAATTCTTAGTTCAAAATAGTCCTCCCGCAAGTGCGGGGGTAAATGCCGTTAGAGTAGCTGTTTAGG
>JAYSWI010000520.1:0-3637 GCA_043718125.1 Flavobacteriales bacterium | reverse complement strand
TCATAAGGCAGAGGCAAAGTTTGGCTGATGTATGAGGCAGTGGTTTGTCTGCCACAGTCCACAAGCATGTATCCGGTGGGAATTATTTCCAAACTTGTTTGCTTCAACATGGGCGCAGCAGTTACGTGGTGGCCAATCAACAACTCCGCATTGCGGCCCGAAATGAGTGATAAAAACAGAATGGCATCTGCCTCGTTGCTTATTTGCGAAGGGCTTCCCGGAAAGAGAACTACGGGCACTGTTGCGTGCTGTTTTACAGTGCGCACACATTGATGAAAATTGTCTTCTACCAATAGGCTGCCTCCTACAAAAATAAAATCTACACCGCTGTGTTTTATGAGTGACATCAAGTTCAGCAAATGTGCTTGGTCTTTCAATTTGTCAGGATCGAGCAGCACTGCAATTGACTTTTTGCATCCTGCCTTTTTTTGTTTAAGGGTTGAAAGGATTGAACTCATAGTATCAAATCTTGAGTATTGGTTTTATGGATCGAAGTACTATTTCTGCTCTTATGTTTTCTGCAAGTATGCTCAGGCTAGTTTCAGCTTCGCAAATTTCATTAGCAATTGCTTTTGCCCTGCTGATGGAAAGAATATGGTGACTTTGGAATCAATACCCGCTCCTTCAATGGTCAACACTTTTCCTTTTCCAAACTTTTCGTGCATTACATCGGTGCCTTCTGCAAGTTGCTCTGGCGTGGCCCAATCTCCTTCGTTTACGTCCACTCCTGCCAAACTAGAATTAACTTTTTTGAAATTTTTTGGAGGCACAATTTTGGTTGGTCCGGGTTCGTTGGGTTTTTCTTTGGTGTAATATGGTTTCTTTATTTGGGGTGATGATCGTTTTGAAAAACTATTGTCATCTCCAAAAAATCCGCCCCGTGCATCGTTGAAATCAACTGTCTTTGTGGGTTTGCTTTTTTCTTGTGTTGGCATGTCTAAGTATTGTTGGTCTATTTCTTCTATAAATCTTGATGGTTCGCAATATTGCAATTGACCCCATCTATAGCGGGTGACTGCATAACTTAATGTTGCCTTTTTTTCGGCCCTAGTCAGTGCTACATAAAACAATCTGCGCTCTTCCTCCATTTCTTCGCGCGAGTTGAGTGAGAGTTGTGATGGAAAAAGATTTTCTTCCATACCCACAATATTGACATAAGGAAATTCCAATCCTTTGGATCCATGAATGGTCATCAAACTAACGGTAGGAACTTCTTCGCCTTTGTCATTATCCACATCTGTGAGTAGCGCAACGTCCAGCAAAAAATCGCTCAACAAATTAATTTTATCCGGGTTTTCGACATCCACTGTTTCGCTAAATTCTTTCATCGCGTTCAGCAATTCCTGCACGTTTTCGTAGCGCGAAACTCCTTCTGGTGTCCGGTCGCTATAAAGCTCCTTGAGCAATCCTGTTTCGCTCGCAATGTGATGGCCCATGTCGTACGCATTTGTTGTTTCCAACCGAATCTGAAAGCTTTTTATCAATGTTACAAATTCGTCCACCTTCACTTTTGTACCTCCATTGAGTAAGGTAGGATCATAAACTGCTAATGCGTTTTCGCCTTGACCTAGTAATTTTGGAGGAGTAATAATGTCCCATACACTGGTTTGTTTTTCAGAAGCGGCCACCACCAATTTTTGAATGGTGGTATCGCCAATACCTCTTCTTGGGTAATTGATGGTACGTTTCAAACTTTCCTCATCATTGGGATTGCATGACAAGCGGAAATAGGCCAACAAATCTTTCACCTCTTTGCGCTGATAAAAACTGAGGCCGCCATAAATTTTGTAATGAATATTCAACTTGCGCAATGCTTCTTCGAATGAACGGCTTTGCGCATTGGTACGATAAAGAATGGCGAAATCGCTGGCTTTCGCACCCTCTTCGTGTTGTATAGAAAATATTTGGTTGGCCACAAAACTGCCTTCCTCATTGTCAGTCATCGAGCGCACTACTTTTATCTTATCGCCTTCGGGGTTGTTGGTCCACACCTCCTTTTTTATTTGTTCCTTGTTGTTGGCGATTATGCTGTTGGCGGCATTTACAATCACTTTCGTACTTCTGTAATTCTGCTCTAGTTTGTATATTTTGAACTCGTCATAAATTGCATATTCCTTCTGGAAATTGAGAATGTTCTGAATAGTGGCACCACGAAAGGCATAGATACTTTGTGCATCATCGCCCACTACGCAAATGTTGGCATGGCGCGCTGCAAGCTGCTTTACTATTAAATATTGCGAGAAATTGGTGTCCTGATACTCATCAACTAGGATGTATTGAAACTTGTTTTGGTAGTGCAATAACACAGCGGGAAAATCGCGCAGTAGAATATTTGTTTTGAACAACAAATCATCAAAATCCATTGCACCGGCTTTGAACAAACGCATGTTGTAAGCGGCATAAATTTCGCCCATCTTAGGCTTGGCAGATTGCCTGTCTTCTGCTACCAAATTGGTATCGTTAAGATAATCTTGAGGACCAATTAAATTGTTTTTCGCTCCGCTTATTCTATTGTAAACCAATCCGGGTTTGTATATTTTTTCATCCAAACCCATTTCTTTTAAGATGTCCTTCAACAAATTTTTGGAGTCTTGTGTATCGTATATCGAAAAGTTTCTTGGGTAGTTGATGCGTTCACTTTCAATGCGCAGAATGCGGGCAAAAATGCTGTGGAAAGTTCCCATCCAAATGTTGCGGGCATCGCGTTCGCCCACCAAGGTGCCAATTCGTTTTTTCATCTCCTTGGCGGCTTTGTTGGTGAAGGTTAAGGAAAGAATATGAAACGGATCAATACCATTCTCTATCAAATGTGCGATGCGATAAGTGAGCACCCGTGTTTTGCCTGAACCCGCACCCGCTATCACCATCAATGGCCCTTGTATGTGGGCTGCTGCTTCGCTTTGTGCGGTGTTTAGTTCTTTTAGAAAGTCTGTCTTTGTATTCACGGGGGGCAAGGTAGGATGCAAGGGCCTTATCTGCACAGCCGCGCTCAATGATTTCATGCCCAGTTGTTGTTGCATACTATCCAGCGTTTGGTTGAGTTGTGCTGCCAGTTCAGGCGAAATATCCTGCGCGGACAATTGAAGAGTTTGAAAAATAATGAGTGCAAAGAAATAATGAATTTTGATTTTTTTCATTCGAATAAAATTGATTTTGAATGCAAAAATCTTGAAGACATCAGTACTACATTGGTCAAATGCTGCGAAGTTCTGGCTACTTGCAGTTTGCAGTTTGTGGATTACAATCTAGCAATCAAAAAATTAAGACTATGATTTAGATGCACGTATGTGACTGCGCAATAGGCCGTCTTTCCTTTAACAATGGTGCCCTAGTTCAAGACAGTTTCAATGAACTAGTTACCACCTCAGCCCAAACTCTTTCTTATCAAATTCAAAGCACCACCTGCTTTGTACCATTCTATTTGTTGGGCATTGTAAGTATGGTTTGAAGCTATCATATCCTTGGTGCCATCTGCATGCACAAATTCGATATGCAAAGGTTTGTCTGGTGAAAATGCAGTAAGATCAGAAAAATTGACACTGTCCGATTCTTGTATTTTTTCATAGTCAGCTTCGTTGGCGAACGTGAGGGCGAGCATCCCTTGTTTCTTCAAGTTGGTTTCGTGTATGCGTGCAAA
>JAYSWI010000519.1:0-1253 GCA_043718125.1 Flavobacteriales bacterium | reverse complement strand
CAGCGATGTATTTCATCACCACTTCAAGCTGTAGTTTTTCATCAGCGGTGTGGTTCAATATGCCCTCATTAAATATAGCTGACAATTCTAGTTTGCTATTGGAAAAGCCAACCATTGTTGAGGACAAGATTTGTGTAGGCTGGTTCATCAACTCCTTCACAAATACCGTTATGGACAATGGTGTGAGCGGCAGTGCGGTGTTGTTTGAAACCACAATCATTCCTATGGGAAGCAATTTAATATCGGAATAATTGCGATACATGGAAGGATAAATTTCTTTCAATTGAATGTCAATAATGCTCAACGGTGGTTCGTTCTTCGACACTTTATCCCTAATCTTTAGAGCGTTGCTGTGTGCTGTTTTGTACGACTCGTTGGTCGGCATTAATTTATTGGCAGTTGCAAACGCACTTACTGCATCATACACCAAACCGTTGCTAAGATTTGATTTGCCCAAACCATAATATGCTTCTGCATTTGTTGGCTCACTTGCGGTTATTTTTTGATACGCCTTTGTGGCGTCACTGAATTTTCCTATCTGCTCATTTAGTTTGGCATAAGAGGAAAAATATTTGTTTAATTGCTGCTGCGCCTCACGCAATTCGGACGCTGAGCCATAGCCATTTTTCATCTGCGCCAATTTGGATTCTTGAAATTGAATGGCCAAAGAATAATTGTCTATTGCGGGTTGGTAATTAGTGGACCCTTCAAATGCCTCGGCCAATGGGCCATAAAAAGTCATGTTGGTTGGTTCAAGTTTACATGCCTTTTCTAGCTGAAAAGATGCTTCTGAATAATTCCTATTCAGCAATTCTATTTTTCCGATACTCGCTATGTAGTTCACATTGCTGCGGTCCGAAAGCAGCATTTCTTGATAGGTGGCTTTGGCGGCATCGTATTTCTTTTCTGCTACTAACGATTGCGCCATCAGTATTTTTATTTGGGCATTGTTCGGGTCTTCGGTCAGAATGCGCTGATATTCCAAGGTAGCAACGTTGTGTTTCAATTGACCGCTGTATGCTTGGGCCAACTGCATTCTATAAAGTGTTGCCATTTTAGCTGGCATTTTTAGATCGCCAATTTCTGCAAATGCAATCATTTCTGCATCTATGTATTTCTCTTCAGCATTCAGTATTTCTAGCTGCAAGAGTTGTTTTGAATAGTGAGGCAGATTAGATTGTTTAAGTCTTTCTACTGCTTGATGTGCATACTTCTCGGCTTCCTTCAGGGCAGCTTCTTGCTCGAAAGCTGGC
>JAYSWI010000518.1:0-11378 GCA_043718125.1 Flavobacteriales bacterium | reverse complement strand
AATCAGGATTCATTGTATTATTATGACACGGGCATTTGGAGTGCCATTGCAATCCCTGCCGGTATAGGATTGGTAAACGGAACGGGAGGAAATGGCGTACTCTATTTTCAATCATTTTCAAATTTCGCATTTGGCAATGAGATTATTTCTTTTGATGGAGCAGTGTTCGATACATTATATTCATTGTCGGCAGCGGAATATTTTACATCATCTGACATTGCAAATGACGCAAACAACAACATCTATTTTATTACAAACGATACTGCAAATGCGTATGGCGATTTTTTAAATGTTGTTTCGCCTGCCGGTATATTAATTCATCAGTATGCTATTAACCTAAACACATTAGCATTGTACGGAATGTTTATTTCGGGCAACACTTTGTATTTGGCTTATGGGCAAGGCACTGCTTACAATTATGTTTTATTGCCAGTAACCTTTAGCACAAACAGTGCAATTTTCGGCATCGCAATTCCTTTTGTTTCTGGCAGTTTTGATTTGGCAAGTTGCACTCCGGGTTTACCCTTAGGTATAAATACCATTTTTGAAGATAATTATTTTTCAGTTTTCCCAAATCCATTTAATTCTTCCTCCGACTTAAATATAGAATTAGGAAGAACCGATTTTTATTCTATAAATATATTTGATATACATGGTAGAAAAATCACTACTGTTTTTGAAGGAATGTTAATGCAGGGCAATCAAAAAATACCAATAAAACTTCCGGATGTACCTATAGGTATTTATGTATGCAAAATTCAATCAACTACAAGTTCTAAACAAGTTAAAATCATAAAAAATTAAAGTATGAAAAAGATTTTTTCTTTTACTGTTCATCTGTTAGTGTCAAGTATTGCTTGGGCGCAGTTTCCTGCCTCACTTGACCCTTCCTTTAACATTGCAGGTACAGCTTCTTATCCTGTTCCAATGCTGACCTTACCACAAATCTCCTGCAAGCATTTAGTGCAGTCTGATGGTAAAATAGTTATCTGTTCCAATTCAGTTATAAGTCTTGGAGTTACAGAAATTATGGTTACACGCCTTAATTCAAATGGCTCCCTTGATTTATCATTTGGCAACAGTGGTACGTTCACTCATTCAATTGTTAGTGGTTATAACCTTGCAGTAGGATTAGTTATTCAACCTGACGGAAAATTAGTTACATCGGGAATATTTAATAGCGGAACCGGAGTAAACAACAACGAAGTTTTTATTCTTCGCTTAAATACCAACGGCACGCTTGACAATTCCTTTGGTACTAATGGAATTTCTACATGGAATTTTTCTACTGAAGACGAGCGCGTTACCGATTTAAAACTAATGCCAGAAGGCAGTTTTGCAATCTCCGGATATATTCAATCACAATTTCTATTTCCTGATTCCTGTTTCGTTATTAAAACAACACCAACCGGACAATTAGATAATTCTTTTGCCTCCAACGGAATGTTTCGGTATCAACACAATGGAAGCCAAACCGATTTATATGCTCTTGATGTGTTAACTGATAAATCCATTGTTGCTGCAGGAAGTTTCAACTCTGCATCCAACTATCAGGATGTATTAGCTATAAAATTAGACAGCACAGGATCGTTTGACAACAGCTTTGCTACAGGAGGAATTTATGTTCGTGATGTGTTTAATGATTACGATGAAATACATGACCTTAAAATTCTTCCCAATAACGATATTCTTTTGGCAGGCTATAGTTATGATGGAAACAATGATGGCAGTTTAGTTATCAAATTAAATTCCACCGGTACTGAAATAACATCCTTTGGCAATAATGGCATTTCAAGTTTTGTTTTTGCCAACACACCCAGCCGCATGTATGCAATGGATGTTCAAACAAATGGCAAAATTGTTTTAGCAGGTGAATATGGAGATACAATTTCAGGCTTATATGATATGATGGTGCTGCGCTTACTTGCTAATGGCACACCGGATATTTCTTTTAACAATTCGTTGCCTTATGTTACTACCGATTTTTTAGCCGAAGATGATTTATCTTCTTCCGTTGTTATTCAAACTGATGGAAAAATTTTGGTTTATGGAACCGCTATACTAAATTCATTTACACTTGATGATTCGCCATCTTTGGCTCGCTATCTTGGCGACATAACAACAGCGGTAGGCGAATTAACCGATGAAAGCCAATGCCTTATTTTCCCTAATCCGGCACACGATAAAATAACTATTCTTTTAAACAATAATTTTTCCAATGCCGAATTCAATTTATTTGATGTTTATGGAAAAAAAATAATAACTAAACATTTTAATTGTATCACTCGCGAAATAATTCCTGTTTCTGATTTAAGAAATGGCATATACTTTTATGAAATTAAAAACAGGTCATCGGTCATTCAAAAAGGAAAACTGTTGATTGAATAAAATGAATTAATCTCCAGATTGGAAATGTCATTCCCAATCTGAAAAAATATGGAATGACCAATCTGTCACCGAAATAATTTTATTGGGGTAACTCCACCCAATCCCCTCCTGCCTTGATCAGCTCAATCAACTCCTCCACCGCTTTGTCTTCAGGCACATTTTTCTTCACCACGTTTTTCTCTTTGTAGAGTGTGATTTTTCCCGGGCCTGTTCCCACGTAGCCGTAATCCGCATCGGCCATTTCGCCAGGGCCATTCACGATGCAGCCCATGATGCCAATCTTCACTCCTTTCAAATGCGATGTGCGTGCGCGAATTTTTGCAGTGGTTTCCTGCAAATCAAAAAGTGTGCGGCCACAACTGGGGCAAGAGATGTATTCTGTTTTTGAAATGCGTGTACGTGTGGCTTGTAAAATTCCAAATGCAGTCGAGTTCACTCTTTGCATCGGAATGTGCGGTGCAGAAATCATGATACCATCACCCAAACCATCAATGAACAATGCGCCTATATCTGTTGCACTGTTGAGCATGAAATGGTCTTCGTCTTTTTCAGAATAGCTGCGCCATGTGATCACCGGAACATCGCAACCTGCATTCATCAATTTGAAATAAGCTGCGCGTTGTTCTGCCATGCCGTGGGTGTTGTCGGTGGTTAGGAGGAGGACAACATCGTTTCTTGTTTTGAAAATGGAGATAGCATCTTCACTCAAATCATGAATAGATGCATTGATAAACATTACTTCTGCAATAGGACACGGATGACACGGATTGGATGGATTTTCACTGATTTGATCCAATGAAATTATTGGGTAATGTCGTGCCTTATGAGTATAGGCCCGCCAAGTTTCAAAATCGAAAATGAGTCCGAGTGTGCCGGGAATTTCGAAATCCACTTTGTTCTTGCCGCAATAGACAAAGTCGCAAGCCATGTCTGTCAGATTCCATTTGTCTAGCGCAACAGAATAATTACAACCCACTGCAAAGAGGTTTGCTTGCGTTATTCTCCCCTCTCCAAAAACAATTTGCCACTTCTCTTCTCCCACAGGAGAAGATGCCGAAGGCAGATGAGGTTGAGAGGGGCAGGGGGTGACGTGATGCGAATAGTCCATCACCACGCGCGGAACATTTTTTCCACCAATATTCTGAACGATGTTGGTGTGCCTTCTTGCATGTTCAAATGGGTTGATAGGAACTTTTACTTCTTCAATCGGTGTTGAAGCTTTTCTATTTGTGTAGCGTTCAGCCAACATGCGCGCCACCGGAATTTCTGCTTCGGGTTCTTCGGTGAGTGATACGCGAATGGTGTCACCCAATCCATCTTCCAGCAAAGTACCAATGCCGACAGCGCTTTTTATTCTTCCGTCTTCACCGTCACCTGCTTCGGTCACACCAAGGTGGAGCGGATAGTTCATTCCATCGCGTAGCATGTGATTTACCAGCAGGCGATACGCCTGCACCATCACGAGTGTATTGCTCGCCTTCATGCTTATCACAATGTCATGAAAATCATGATCACGACAAATACGGATGAACTCCATGGCACTCTCCACCATGCCCAGTGGTGTGTCTCCATAGCGTGAAAGAATGCGGTCACTCAACGAACCATGATTGGTTCCGATGCGCATAGCAGTGCCGTTCTTCTTGCACAACAAAACCAATGGTGTGAAGCGTTCACGAATTCTGACCAACTCTGAGTTGTACGATTTATCTGTATATTCTATCTCCTCAAACTTCTTTTTGTCAGCATAGTTGCCGGGATTCACTCGCACTTTTTCTACAATACCCGCAGCCACTTCGGCAGCATTGGGTGTGAAGTGTATGTCAGCAACAATGGGGGTATCATAACCCCTTTCGAGCAGTGCATTTTTTATTGGCAACAAATTCTCCGCTTCGTTTTTGCTTGGAGCTGTGATGCGCACCAGTTCACACCCCGCTTCTATCATTCGGATACTTTGGGCAACAGTGGCTTCAGTATTCATGGTATCTGTGGTGGTCATGCTTTGCAGGCGAATGGGATGGTCGCCACCAAACATCACGCTGCCAATTTTCACCTCGCGTGTTTTGAAGCGGGTGTATTGAAAAAGGCTATTGCAGTATATATTTTCTTGACTCATCGCTTTCTTCTGTATCGTTTGCCGGGGTGGCGTTTTGCGTGGATGAAATTTTGAACAAACACCACATTGTTTGCTACCTCAAAGATGATGAGATAGGGAAAACTCTGTTTTTGGAATTGACGAAAAGTGCCATTCCAAATTGGGTGCTTTAGTGGGTTTGAAAGAATTGAATCAAGACCAAGCTCCCATTCGGTTATCAATTCCAAACCCAATATTTCCAGTCTTTCTCCATACCACCGAGCAGCGTCTATCAAGCGTTCTTGAGCAACGACTGCAATTTGCAGATCATACTCTTTCATTATTTGCCAAGGCTCTTAAGAACATTGGTTCTCACTTCATCACGGCTCAATGTTTTTAGTTTTCCGGCACGGAAGAGTTCGCTTTGCTTTCGCATCATGACTAATTCCTTTTCACTCATCTCATCTTCCATGCGATAATTGAAAGGCAGCCTGGTCTCAACCAATTTGTAGATTGCACGAAGCACTTCATGGTCTTCTATGTTAGAAACCGCCTCAGTGATTTGTTTACGCAATTGCACCTTTGTCATTTGTTTGATTGGATTTTTTACTAATGGACAAAACTAATAAGCATTAAACAATTCATGAAAACTGCTTAGTCAACTCCACAAACTCCTTCCAAGACAACTGCTCAGGCCGCTTCTCAAAGAATTTTGAACTCATGTCCACTTGTCCGTTTGAAAGTGATTTCAATGAGTTGCGCAGCGTTTTTCTTCTTTGATTGAAGGCAGTTTTTACCACGGTCTTAAATATTTTTTCATCACAATCCAAAACAAGATTCTGTTTCCGCTTCATTCTGATTACACCACTTTTCACTTTGGGAATGGGTGTGAATTCGTGCGGCTCCACGGTGAACAAATATTCTGTGTCATAAAATGCTTGAAGTAAAACAGAAAGAATGCCTGACTCTCTGGAACCTTCGCTGCTGGCTATGCGCAGTGCTACTTCCTTCTGAAACATACCTACCAATTCAGGGACGCACTCTTTGTATTCTAGCACTTTGAAAAGTATTTGTGATGAAATATTGTAGGGAAAATTTCCAATCACTGCGAATTCTTCATTGAAGACTTCGTTGAGTTTCATCTTAAGAAAATCTTTATCAATAATGCGATCTTGAAGTGCCGGAAAATGCTTTTTGAGATAAGTCACGCTTTCCTTGTCTATCTCCACCACACTGGTTTCAAATTCATTTTTGGTCAAAAGGAATTTGGTCAGTGCGCCCATACCGGGGCCTATTTCCAAAACATGTTTGTATGATTTGTGAAGAGTCAAACTCTCCGCAATGCGCTGACATATCTCAGCATTGTTGAGGAAGTGTTGACCAAGAGATTTTTTAGCGCGGACTTGCATTGGGTATGTTACATAGAATGGAGGCAGCATGAATTACAACAACCTTGAAAGGGTTGAATGTGAATAACCGAGGGTGCAACCCACGGTAAAAGATGAGATGGCATAACCAACCCCGAAGGCCTGTCTGCCGAGCAGGCAGGGGTTGAAAAACGCTGTTCAACCCCTTCGGGCTTGCGATTCGCAAACGCACCATACCACGGGTTACACCCGTGGTTATTGTTATTCAACCCCTTCGGGGTTTTGCGAATGAATGAAAATAAAATCAAGTGAGGCGGTTATTCGTTGGTCTGAAAAGCGCGTAAGGTATAGCCCTCATCCATGAAGTACTTCAGACTTCTTTCCACAGCATAAAGCATATTGGCCGAGGCCCTCATGCTATCATGAAAAACCACAATGCTTCCATTCTGAACATTCTTTATTACGTTACTTAAGCATTTCTCCTTTGAAATGATCTGATCAAAATCACCGCTGAGAACATCCCACATCACAATTCTAAATTTCTTCTTCAGCAATGAAGATTGGCCAAGAGTGATGTGCCCATAAGGAGGACGAAAAAGTGCGGACTGAATTTGTTCGTTAGCCTTCAACACATCTTTCGCGTAACTGAAAGTGCATGACTTCCAACCATCAGGATGAGAGAAGGAATGATTGCCAACAGTGTGTCCTTCGTCTTTTAATCTCCTAAATAATTCAGGATGTTGTTCTACATTTTTTCCGATACAGAAGAAAGTGGCTTTGGCATCATAAGCCTTCAACATATCAAGCACTTGCTCAGTTACTCCAGGTGTCGGGCCATCATCGAAGGTGAGATACAATTCTTTTTTATCGCGCGGATAGTTCCAAAGAAAATCTCTGCCAAGGGGTTTGATGATGGATGGAGTTTTGACGAAGTACATTTTGCAGTTTGCAGTTTGCAAATTGACAATTTGCAAACTGCGAATTCTGTTCAATCCAACTGATGCGCTACCACGCAGGTCTTTTTGAATTTTGAAACATCGCCTTTCAAGTTGAACACTTCAAAGTACACCACATAAATGCCGATGGATGCTTTTTGCTTTTCATCGTTGAAGCCATCCCACGAGATGCTTCCGCTGAGGCCGAGCAAATCATTTTGCATCAATTTTTTTACATGCCTTCCTTCGCTGTCATAAATGGTGATGTTGCCTGTGTATCCCGGTTCATCTAGGTTATAGGCAAAAGTTACAACATCCTGAAAGCCATCGTTGTCAGGTGAGAAAATTTCGTTCACCACTTCAAAACTTTGTTCTGTTGTGAAGTTGTTGTTGGATTGTGAGTTTTGATAACCCGGTGTTGCGAAGCCAACCAGCTCTGATGCACTGTGCCAGTTGGTGATATCGGCACTTGGTCTGTTGAATGCAATGCGCTCCAGCGACACGCCATCAAAAGAATTGAGTAGCGGGAAATGTGCAGCATCGTTGTAAAAAACGGCATCAGAAATAATAGAATCGGGTAGTGCAATAAACACAGCATCCTCCGAAGGAAAATCTGGCATGTCTTCAACTCTGAATATCCTGTTCGTTTTAGTATCAGGGTAGAATGCAATGAGGTCAGTACCATCTTCAGTTAATATCAAATATTCGCCCGATAGCAACACCATTTGCAATTCGGTAATTGTTCGAGTGGAGATAGCATCCAATTTGCTCAGTTTCCATTCTGCTATTGAAATATTGCGCAAAGAGTTGTTGTAAATTTCAATAAAATCTTTGCCGTTTTCATAAGGATTATATAATATTTCATTGATGATGATGTCGCCCGGTTGCGCTGTCTCAGGCAGTGCAAATCTGTTTTGAATAAGCACACTTTCATTGCCCCAACAATCTTGGATTCCGCTCAAATCAAAAGTATAAACCACACCGGCTGTCATTGTTCCATAAAAAATGCTTACCCATGTTCCATCATCATTTGCTAGATGGGCATTGGATATGTTTTGGACTTCGCCATTTACTGTCCATGTCAAATTTGATAACGATGTTTCATCTATTGGCTCGTTGAAAACCAGGGTAACACTATTGATTGGTTCACTAAGCACATAGAGCAATTGAGGCGGTGTTATGTCGGGTGCAATGGAGTAAACCGAATTTCTTTCAGCAGGTGTTCCTCCTCTCGCATTAACGGATGCTCTCCAGTTATCTTCATTGCTACATGGGTCGTTCGGATTTATTAGTTCCAAACTCCAGCCGCCTCCATCTTTGTTTAAATCATGGTACCAAAAGGTATTGTAATTGACTTGGTCCAAAATAATTTCGTTGGCATCTTTCAATTCCAAATTCATTCCCCCATCGGTCAAACTCAGGTGTTGAAGGAACACAACATCTCCATTGAAAGCGGAAAATTCGAAGTTGTTTTCTACATCTGCAAGCACAAGAAAACTATCTGGATAAATGAGTATGTGCTGTTCTATTAATTCGTTTTCTAGCATTACGCCTTGCAGGTTTATCACATTCTCACTTGCGTTGTATAGCTCCACATATTCCGCATCGGGTATGCCGTTGTTGCCGGTAGGTTGGGCGTATATTTCGTTGATGATGATGTCGCCAACCGTTGGTGCATGGCCTAGTGTAAAAGTGTAAGTGTTCAATTGCATGGCGTTTCCACTGCAATCAGAAAGAGCTAAATTGACAATACTATAAGTTTCGTTAAAGAACAAAGTTTGGTCTGTGGTGCATGTCCATCCATCATTGTTTTGATTCCAAACTGTGCTACTCACGCTATTGAAAGGATCGAAGCCAAAGCCTGTATTTGCCCAAGTACTTGTATCTAATGGTTCAGAAAATTGGATGAAAAAATGTGTTTCATCAATAGGGGAAATGGATAAAATATTTGGAGAAATGGTGTCGGGTGTTTCATCATAAATTGAATTTTGTAAGGCGGGGGTCCCTCCAATTCCCGCTTCGCTTGCTTTCCAATTTGCAATGCCACTGCATGGCAAAAAAGGATTTACAAGCTCCAAACTCCAGCCACCATCGTCCTTGCTTGTGTTTTGATACCACGAAATATCATAATGCACCAAGTCCAAAATATCTTCATTCAGATTTTTCAGAGTCAATTCTAAACCGCCATTTGTAAGTGAAGGGAAACTTGTAAGAAAAGTTTTTGCGCCAACTAAGCCAAAGAAAGAAAAGCCATTTGCATCATCAGCAAGTACTATTAAACTATCGGGATAAAGTATGGTGTGCTCCTCAATAATGCCGCTGTTGAGCATTACTCCTTGGAGGTTTAGAATATGATTTCCCTTGTTGTAAAGCTCTACATATTCCGCAAAAGGAAATGATGCCGAAACATTTGGATCAGGATAAATTTCGTTGATGATGAGGTCGCCAAGTTGCGGCTCTAATCCAAAAATAAATTCGAATACGAAAGCTAACATTGCATTACCAGCGCAATCGTTGATGTCTAAATTCAGTATTTGATATTCGGCTTCATAATTTAAAGGCAAATCTGTTGTGCAAATCCAACTGACTCCATTGGCAGACCAAACGGTGCTGCTCACACTGTTGAAAGGGATGAGATCAAACCCACCATTCGCCCAAGAATCTATATCCATTGCCTCTGAAAATTGCAACAAGAAATGTGTAGCGTCAATTGGAGAAACTGAAATAATAGTTGGTGGTGTTGTATCGGGTGCATTATTGTAAACTGAGTTTTGCGCAGCGGGTGTTCCACCATTTGCATTGCTGCTTTCGCTCCAGTTGTTTGCATTGTTTGCACATGGGTAGAAAGGATTCACCTGTTCCAAGCTCCAGCCACCATCCGCTTTTTCGCTTGTTGCAAACCAGTCAATGTTGTAAACCAACACATCTATCACATTGCCGTTGTTGTCAAGAAGTGTAAGGCTGTCCGTAGTGTTGGTCAATGCAGATGGCGAAGAAATCCCTATTGCGTTGGTGAATTGTGATGCCAGATTTACATCACACAACACCACGTATTCATTCGGTTCCAAAATGAATGAAGTCAAAGTTTTTACCGTAGTTGTATTCACGAATTGCCAGCCGCTTAGATCATAGGCTTCATTGCTTGCATTGAAAATTTCCACATACTCCGCATCGGGCAATCCAACAAGTGGGGTTGGGTCAGCAAGCACTTCATTGAACACCACACTGCGATACTCAGGTGCTGCGGCAACGAACCAAAGGAATTCAGTTTGTGCATTGGTCAAAGCATTCCCTGCTTCATCTTCTATGTTTTGTACCTCCAATGTTTGTGTCACATTCTCTACAAATGAAGCTGCGAAAGTCAGATGCACCAAAGCATGGTTGCCCGCATCTCTTACAGCAGATGATGGCGATGCAAAACCAAGTACCTCATAGTTGTTTTCATCTTCACAAGTTGCAGTGCTCACGGCTTCATCAAACATCACATCGAGCATGGATGCACTTGTTGCTGTTGCAGAAATCAATTGTGGTGGAGTAGCATCAATAACGATTTCTCCAAAATAAATATCATCTAAGAAAAACGCATCGCCATTGCTTGCCGTGTATGTGCAAATCCAATTGATGGCTGCAGAAGTATTGTAAGAATTGTCTGTGAATGTTGCTTCGCTCACATAGTTAGTTCCGCCTGTGGCATCTATCAGCACTTCCCAGTTGCCTGCATCGTCACGTGTTATCTTTATTCCTGCCTGATTGTTCGAAGATGAATTGAATATGGTAGTGCATGCGGCCAGCTCGGTAGTGATGGCTCCATCGTCTTTGTATATGCGAATGACATCGCTCGTTCCGGCTTCGCCCAATTTCAAAAAGTATCCAGTCGCACCTGCACTGCCGCTGCCTGTGTATTCGGTGGCCACAGCGCTTGCCGCGAAATACAGCCGCGACTGGTTGTTGTCACTTCCTGAAAAACCTTGCTTGAAATAGAAACGCCACTCACGATTGTTTAGTGAGGATGAAGTGAATGATGTACTGAGTGCACTCTGATCTGCAACGGTATTGTTCAGTTGCAACTGATTGCTCGCGTTCACTGTGAACACCGCATCATCGCCACTCCATGTGGGGCTGGCAGTAAAATCTCCATCGCTAAAATCATCGCTGATGATTTGTGAAAACACATTGAAAGTGCTTAACGAAAAAAAGACGAATGCAACAATGGCTTGAAATAAAAAGGGACGATTTATTTTCATGTTTCAAACATACAACATGAAAAACCCCGAAGGTGTTCTCAACGCCTCGGGGTTTTCTGTTGATGTCAAGAATAGTTAGAGCCTACGGAAAAAGTAAAATCCTTTTGCTTATTATGATTTGACAATTGTTGTATCAACGCTGAAGTATGGAATTCGACACCAACATGTCAAAACCCTTTGCACTTTTCTTGTTCAAATAGTTTGAAAAAATTTCACTTTCAAACACCATAATGCAAGACAACCCGAAACCACGCTAGACAAACTCTGCGTAGCCTTTGCGTCTTCTGCGCCTGCGGTTGCGAAAAAAATGCAGAGCAATCAACTACTGAGGCCAATTTAGGTTTGACTTTTTCAGTAATACGAATTGTACCTA
>JAYSWI010000517.1:0-3664 GCA_043718125.1 Flavobacteriales bacterium | reverse complement strand
AGAGCAGCTATGCCGGTTGGCGCAATCACAGCAGATTTCTTGTGCGTATTGTTTATGATGTATTTCAGAAATGTTGTTTTCCCGGTGCCGGCATTGCCGGTGAGAAAAACATTTTGCGATGTGTTGTTGATGAATTGTGAAGCTAGTGCAGCAGGCTCCTCAGCGGTGTATGTGACATCCATAAGTGTGAAAGAATTTAGATAATTTATTGAGGTAAAAATAAAAACACCAAGTATTCAATCTTTCTTTTTGTTATTGGACTTAATAAATCCAATTGCACTAAATATCTCCAACATCATTTTTTTTATTCGCACTCCATTTCGCTTTGTTTTGCGAAGATTAAGCAATGGTAAATAATTTGTCAAATAATCTAACCCAAATACTTCAACAATTTCAGCCCATCAGTTTGGCAGAAATGGATGGTGTTCAATTGATGAACAGAACGGACACCAAATTTATGTTTGACGAAAATCAGCTTGCGCACATTCTTCCAGATTTGATGAAGATGTATAAAACACTAGAGGTGCAGGGCATACGGCAAAGCAGATATGAAACATTGTACTTCGACACTGCCCAGTTTTATCATTATACACAACATCACAATGGCAAGAAACTACGATTCAAAATAAGGAAAAGGTCTTATGTAGAAAGTGAATTGTCGTTTTTAGAAGTGAAGAAAAAAAACAACAAGGGCAGAACATTTAAGAGCAGAATAAAGGTTTTAGAAATCACCCCAAGTATTGATGAACGCGGTGAACTATTTATATCAGAAAAAACTTCAAACCAAAGCGAGTTAGAACCCAAAATTTGGAATAGCTACAATCGCACAACACTTGTGGACACTGTTGCCGGTGAGCGGGTGACGTTGGACACAGACCTTGTCTTCTATTTCGAAAATAAAAAAATAGAATTGAAAGGCTTTGTGATAGCAGAGGTAAAACAAGATGGAGAAAATCGCCACTCACGCTTCATGCAACACATGAAAAAACGACTATTGCGACCAGAGGGAATTAGTAAATATTGTTTGGGTGTTGCTCTACTCTATCCTCAATTAAAAACAAACACATTCAAAGAAAAAATTTTAAGAATAAATAAAATCAGAAATAATTATGCTAGTTGAAATAACTGACTTTGTCCAATCATTTGGCTACTTCCTACAGGAACAAATACCAACCGATATCGCAATAACAAAAGGTGATGCGTTCGATCCCCTGAAGGGAATGCAAGAGTGGGATGGAGAAGCGATGACAGGGCTTCTGTTTCGTTTGTTATTTCACATGTTTTTCGTGTTCATTGTGGTGCGCGTTATCTATTATCCCATAGCGAAACGAAAGGATTTTCTTTTTACCTATTTGCTTTTTAGCACAGCTATTTTCCTTATGTGTTTCTTATTGCGCAAGGTGAATATCGACATGGGTTTTGCATTGGGTCTATTTGCCGTATTTGGCATAATACGCTATAGAACGGATGCAATACCGATCAAAGACATGACCTATCTTTTTGTGATAATAGGAATGTCGGTGATGAATGCTTTGGTAAATAAAAATATTTCTATTTACGAATTGACTTTGGCCAATGTGGTGCTTGTGGTGCTTATATATGGTTTAGAAAAAGTCTGGCTACTGCGCCACGAATCGCAAAAACTAATTGTGTATGAAAAAATAGATCTGATACAAATAGGAAAAAGACAAGAGTTGATTCAAGATTTGACTGAAAGAACCGGACTCAAAATAAATCGTGTTGAATTGGGTAAAATTGATTTTTTGCGCGATACCGTTATGATAAAAATTTATTTCTACGAAGACCAACAAGAAGGTCAAATGGATGAGAGTTTTAGTACTGGATTTAATTCTTGATTGAACATTATTTTTTCTATCCGCTACACGAAACTAAATTTCAACCATGAAAAAAAAATTCATTTTACTTCTTACAATTCCAATTATTTCCGCCTGCAAAAAAGAAGCTGGAGAAGGTGGTAACTCTTCTATAAAAGGAAGTGTTCAAGCTATTTCCAGACTAATAGTAACCAACCCAAATACGGGAGTTGACACTTTAGCAGCATCTGATCGGGATGTATATATTTTATATGGAGATAATATCACATTAGGCGATAGAATCAGAACCAATTACAAGGGTGAATTTGAATTTAAGTACCTACGGCCAGGCGATTATACAGTTTATGTTTATAGCGATGATACCACTGGTACTGTTAATGAAAACAGCAGTGCTTTTCATTTGATGGAAATGAAAACGACAATAACCATCACCTATAAAAAGCAAGTGGTTGAAGTTCCTCAATTTACTATTTATGAGGACGTATAGTCTTTTGATTTTCTTCTTATTGGCTGGGTTGAACTTATGCGCTCAATATTATGATGCGGGCCTGTGGGCAAGTTTTGGAGTAGGCTTAGAAATAAATAAGAAGCTTGAAATTGGCATTGCTCCTGAATTGAGAATGGATGAAAACGGCAGTCGTATTGCAAGTGCTTTTTCGGATATTGGTCTTCAATACAAATGGAACAAACAATTTTCTTTACTCGCCACATACAGAGGCGGAACTAAACGCAACAATGACTTTTTTGATCCCCGTCAAAGGTTGCAATTTGGTTTTGGTTTCAAAAAAAAGTGGAGTGATTTCGCATTGACCTATCAACCACGATGGCAAGTTTCGGTGTCGAGCTACAAAAGCGAGAGTGACCCGGATTTCAATACTGTCGTTCGAAATCGCTTAAAATTTCAATACAGCGGTATAAAAAAAACGGATCTTAGTTCTTCATTCGAGTTGTTTAATCTTACTTCACAATACTACCCTTTGGCGTTGCAGAATTGGCGCTGGATCATCGAAGTGGAACGCACCTTCAACAAGCGCAATTCCTTTTCAATCGGGTATCTTATTCAGAAGAATATTTTGTCCTCACCTCAACAATTAGATTTTGTTTTTCTTCTTTCATACCAGATGAAATTTGAACTTAATAAAGATGAAAAGAAGAAAAAGGAGGAGCCATCGAAATAGCTTGTCAACTTCTGGTTGACATCAATTTTTGAACGTATTTGCCAATCACATCAAATTCCAAATTCACTTGGCTGCCAAGCTTCAATCGGCCGAATGTGGTATGCTCAAAAGTGTATGGAATGACACAAACGCTAAATTGATTTTCTGCTGAATCTACCACCGTCAAGCTGACTCCGTTGATACAAATACTACCCTTGGCAATGGTCAGAAACGCATCCGACTTTTCGTGTTCAAAACCAAATTTCCAACTGCCATTTTCATTCTCAATTGTCGTGCAGATTGCAGTGGTGTCTACATGTCCTTGCACTATGTGGCCATCCAAACGATCTCCCACTTTCAAACATCGTTCAAGGTTCACGCTTTCTCCTTTTACCCAGTTGTGCAAATTGGTTTTTTGCAGTGTTTCAGCTATTGCAGTAACCACATAATCTGATTCAAATATTTTTATTACCGTCAGGCAAACGCCATCATGTGCAACGCTTTGATCTATTGCCAATTCATTTGCAAAAGGGCAAGTGATTGTACAATGTATGTTGGAATTTTCTTGTTGGATGTTTTTTACAACACCAATATTCTCTACAATTCCTGAAAACATCTTTGAACCAAATTAGTTGTTGCCATCACCGTTTTCTCGCCCATCCAACAGTTGAA
>JAYSWI010000516.1:0-3665 GCA_043718125.1 Flavobacteriales bacterium | reverse complement strand
GTTCCTACACTGCCCGTTTCGCGCACCTTCCAAGTCCTATTCATTTTCTTCTGTATCGAACAATTTGGTCCTGCATAATTTGAAAAAGTAGCTGTACTATTGTCGTTGCCCATTACTAAATATTCGCCATCGTTCAAGTCACTTGGTGTTTTCACAGTCACAATATCATCCGCATTCTCACTGCTACTTTCTGTTTGGTTCAAGCCTTGACCCGAAAGGTCTTTTCCTATTCCAAACACATCACCTGCATAACTTGGTTCGTTGTAATAAAGATGATCTGCGGTTTGAATTGAAAGGCCATATTTGATAGAAATGTAAGTTTCAATTTGGCGTTTTTCAGTGGCTGTTAAGATTCTGTCATAAATAATTACTTCAGCTATATATCCTTGAAAACCTGCGGTTGACCAACCCCTGCCAATCACGCCTTGTGCTCCTTGCAAATAGTGCAAAACATTTGCATTAGAAGAACTCGCAAGCACGCCATCTTTTATTTCGGTGGTTGTCTTATTAAACGAAGCATTGCACTCTGCTATCAAAAGACGGGGAGACTCCGTAGCGGCATCGTATGCTGTAGATACGTGGTTGAGCGTGTTGCCGTAGTTTGCATATCGCAATGAAGTATTGGTAACATAACCCACATGTAAGCCCAATGAAGGTGTTGCTGTCTGAAAGCCAAGAATATATTGATTGACGGCTGAACTGGCTCTTTTCACTACAGTGAATATTGTGAATGCGTGATTATCAACTCCATTTAAGTTGACGTTGAAAAACCGGGTACCACCGTTGGCTTCAATGGCCGGATTTCCATTCAATGCACTTTTGATGTATTTGGGTTGTGCCGCACCCGTTCCTTGTGTGGCATTGTTGGTATTACCGCTTTGGTCGTTCCAATAGCTAAGAAAACTTCCATCTATGTTGGACGAGGTGCCGGCATCACCCTTTAGCCAAATATTTAAACCAGTGCTGACGCCTCCTGGTGATTGGGCAGTGATGAATTCAATCGAAATGCATAATAATGTAGATAGTACAATTTTGATCATGATGGGGTAGAATTTGTTCAAAGTGTTAGGCTTGATGTTTTGGTAATTCAGTTGCTTTTTTGAATTATTCAAAAAGCAATTTGACGTTAGTACGGGAAATGAATTTTTTTGGTTGCGATAGTTTCAGGAAAGAATTTCAAACACCTGCCATCAACCAGAAATAGTTGCAAAAGCAACAGGGCAACCTTTTGGTTGCCCTGCCTAACCTAACTTTAAACAAACATCACCACTTGGGGTGACGCTGCATTTTCAATTTTTTAAATCGCTTGTGAGGTCTAATATTTAATAAAAACATTCCGCTTCAAGCTATATAAGGTGGATATAATTTTACTGCGAACTTGTACTCTTTCGTACTTGTCAAATGTGTGGTTCTTTGGTTAATTCAAATCAAACCCTATACATGAGATTTGAACCACTGAGTGTGAATTTGTTAAATGGCCAAAAACTGCATTCTACCTAAGCAAACAAATAATGGAACACACTCTTAGGGGTATAGTTATACACACAATTCGGTACTCGGACTCCCATCTTATTGTTCGCATTCTTACCTCTCAATATGGTTTAAAATCATTCATTGTGCGCTCGGGGAAAACTGCAAAAACAAATGTGACACACTTGCTTCAGCCACTCACATTGCTTGAGTTTGAATCTGAGATGAAAGAAAATAAATCGCTGAATAACCTTAAAAATATTCGGATGGCCCACCCTTGGCAAACCATACCATTCGAACCCGGCAAAAGTGCCATAGTGCTTTTCTTAAACGAGATTTTATCCAAAACAATTCCAGATGATTATTTGAACAAACCGCTTTTTCATTTCTTGTGGAATGCCCTTATTTTATTAGACGATTCTTTCGAGTACAATAATTTTCATCTATGGTGTCTTTTGGAAATAACCCGACATTATGGATTCTATCCGCAACTGGATGCGGATAGAAATGTTTACTTCGATATGTTGCAAGGGATGTTTGTGCGCGATAAACCCATTCATGCTTCTTATTTGAACACGGAAGAATCATTAGTGATGCTCAATATGCTTGACAAAGAATGGCCACAGGTGCAGCACAATATTGTGCATAGTAAGTTGCGAAGCGCAGTGCTCGAAGGTTTGGTGCAATACATACGCATTCATTTGGAAAACTTGCGCGAGATAAAATCCTTACAAGTTTTGCACGAAGTTTTTCATTGAAAATGAAGTTTCTGATTCGTTTTTTGCCGCTGATATAATTTCGACCGCGCCCGAATTTTTGTAGAAAAGAAAATGCAATTCAAAAAAATAATTGGTCAAGATGAAGTGAAGCTCAAGCTTCGCAATGCCATTAGTGAGGGCCGACTGGCTCATGCCATCATACTCCTTGGGCCTGAGGGCAACGGTAGTTTAGCACTTGCGTTGGCGTTTGCACAATACATTTCTTGTAGCAACAAAACAGAAATTGATTCTTGTGGTCTTTGTTCGTCATGCAAAAAAATCACTTCGCTGCAAATGGCTGATATGAACTTCACTTTTCCATTCTTCAACAAAAGTGATGGAGGCAGTGAAAAAAAAACTACTTGTGATGATTGGATTGGAGAATGGCGCGAGTTGGTGTTGAACAATCCATACGCATCGGTCGAAGACTGGAAAACGAAAATTACAAAAGACAATAAGCAGCTAATAGTGTCGGTGGCGGAAGCTGCCCGTATCATTCAACGGCAATCTTTGCGGAGTTATGAAGGCGGCTATAAATTTCAGATAATTTGGTTGGCAGAATATCTTAAAACAGATACGGCTAACAAGCTCCTGAAAATTCTGGAAGAGCCTCCAGAGAAGACCATTTTTCTGCTTGTCGCGAACAATTCTGAAAACATTCTTCCCACTATTCTTTCACGTGTACAAAGCATTTTTGTTCCAAAGTTGAACGATGCAATTGTGGAGCAAGAACTGCTTGCATTAGCACAAAATGCAGAACAGGCAAGAAGCATTGCACATTTTGCCGATGGCAATTGGAACAAAGCCTTGCAGCTTGCCAATGCACAAAATCCAGATGAGTTTTATGCCAAACAATTTCAAGAGTGGATGAGGAATTGTTACTCCAAAAAAACAACTTGGCTAATCACATGGGCCAACTCAATGCACGAACTTTCTCGGGAGGATCAAAAGCATTTTTTGAGTTATGCATTGGAGCAAATTCGACAGAATCTTATGCTCAATTATGTGGGCAGTTCGCTAGCAAGAATGAATGATCATGAATTGGCATTCTCTCAAAAATTTTCACCCTTTATCAATGATTTGAATAGCGAAGATTTGATGGAAGAATTGAGCGAGGCCCATGCGGACATTTCGCGCAATGCGTATTCGAAATTGGTGTTCACCGATCTGAGTTTGAAGATTCATTATCTGCTGGTGCGCAAGTAATACCGTATATGTATTTCTATAACGCTTGTCCGCGTTTTCCAATCATCGCTGCGCGTGATTCGACTAAACAGCTACTATAACGGCATTTACCCACGCACATGCAGGAGGGCTATTTTGAACATAGAAATGGTATAATACCAATTCTAATTAATAAATAGTCCGTTGTTGCTATTCACCTCACTTGTATTCTCTCCAAAGGAGAGAAATAGCTGGCCTATTTCATAATTAGAA
>JAYSWI010000515.1:0-3674 GCA_043718125.1 Flavobacteriales bacterium | reverse complement strand
CCATCATCTTTTATACAGCATTGATTAACACAATTCAAGTTAATCATTCACAGCACACCGTAGCGAAGATTGGCCTAAAACATATACCGATACGGTATTAGTAAATGCGGATGGCAAGCTCTGGCGTCAGGCTTTGACAATGCAATAAACAGTATTGAGAAGCCATTTAAGTGAGCTTCATATTGTGGTTGTTACCTTCGCCCCATGGCAACAATAAGAATGGAGAAAGTGGCAGCACTCATACAGCGTGAGTTGGCCATCATCTTTCAACAACAAATGAGTTCGCATTTTGGTGGAGCTATGATAACGGTGACCACCGTGCGCATGTCGCCCGACATGGGTGTGGCCAAGTCTTATCTCAGTTTTTTTCCTGTAGATAAAAGAGACGGAGCAATGAAAATTGTGCAGGAAAAAAAGCTCCTAGTAAGAAAATGGTTGGGCGAAAAAGTGGGCAAACAACTTCGAATCATTCCAGAATTACACTTCTATGTGGATGACTCTATTGATTACTTTGAGGAGATAGATCGCCTGCTAAAAAAGAAATAGAAAACTGTAAATTCTGAGTTGAATATTTCTTTCTTCATAGCCCGCAGACACCTTTTCGCAAAAAAATCGCGGGGCATCATCAACATCATTTCTACCATCAGTATGATTGTGGTAGCATTTGTAACGGCCGCCATGATTACTGTGATGAGTGCCTTCAACGGAATAGATGATTTGGTAAAACAACTCTTCGCCAATTTTGATACACCGCTTACCATCATTCCTGTTGATGGAAAATTGTTTGCCGACTCCTTATTGACAGATGCACAATTGCAAAGCATTGAAGGCATAAAAGGATTCTGCCGTGTGATAGAAGAAGATGCTTGGCTCAACTATGGCGACCACAATGCGGTGGCCACCATAAAAGGAGTGGACGATCAATATTTGAAATATTCACCAATCGACAGCATGATATATGAAGGTGAATTTATACTTCAACAAGACAGTTTTGACTATGCCGTGGCGGGCCTTGGTGTGCGTAGCGAACTGTATATGCCCATCTTCGCAAACGCCCCAACCGTAATGAATATCAACGCCCCTATTCGCGGTAGAAAAATTTCGCGCGACAAGGAAAATGCATTCAACCGCGAGGCCATCAATGTGAGTGGTGTCTTTAGCGTAAACGCAGAGTTGGATTCTAAATACGTGATGGTTCCTTTGAGCTTTGCTCGCTCGTTGTTCGAAATGGAAAATGATATTTCAGCTATTGAAATTTTTCTCAACAACGATGACGAATCGGAAAATGTGCACACGAAACTTTTGTCCATTCTTCCCAATGAATTGACCATTGAAACCCGGTATCAAAAAAATGAATTGATCTATAAAACAAACGCTTCTGAAAAGTGGGCAACGTTTGCCATTTTGTTTTTTATATTGCTCATTGCTTGTTTCAACATTGTAGCGGCACTCACCATGCTTATCATCGAAAAAAAGAAAGACATTTTTACTCTTAGCAGTATGGGCACTCTATACAAAAGCATTGAAAGAATTTTTGTTTACGAAGGAATATTCATCAACCTCATTGGTGCTGTGGGTGGCATATCGCTGGGCCTTTTTGTTTGTTGGCTGCAACAAAATTTTGGCCTCATCACCATGCAGGGCGCAATGGTGGATGCCTACCCCGTAGTAATAAAATGGATGGATGTGGTTGGAATATTTTTGGCCGTGGTGGTGGTGGGTACTCTTTTTTCAGTTACGCTGGTAAGTGCTTTGATGCGCAGATTTGCTGCAAACGCAATGGAAAGTGATTCGTAATTCTTTCATCTGCATTGCCACAAAACAAGAAAATTTTTACAACCTAGTTCGTTGCTTTTGATTCAATTTTTGTCCACACTTATTGACCGCGTTTAACTAGAGCATGATGAAAACGTCAAATCTAAATTGGCAGAAGAAGTTGATTGATCCGCCATTTTTTTGACAATTGAAGAGGGCAATTCTAAAGGCGATAGGGAGCGGAGAGTTTGTCGAAGTTGATTTCGTTTTGTTTTGATTTTTACTCTTTGTAATGTGAAACTATTTCAAACTATTTGAACAATGAAAGTACAAAGGTTTTGACATGATAGTGGCGAACTCCATGCATCAGGGTTGATTCAGCAGTTGTCAAACCATAATGCGCAAACTGAATATTCTTTTTCAGTAGCCCCCAAATACCCATTGCAATGCAAATAATAATGCACAACTTGAATATTGTGCACAGACGCTTTAAGGGCTTACCAAACTGAATGACCCACAAATAGAATTAGTTTTTTGGGTGCGATTTTCGAAAACGTTCCACTATTAATAGGACAAGCACACTATCGCCCAAATCAGAGCAAAGGAGGCCGTTCATCATTAGACAGAACAATAAGGTTCACAGTTCTGTTACTCAAAAAAATGGATGGTAACAACAGCTCATACAACAAAATTTTGAAGATGGAAATTTATTCTGTAAAAAGTTCAAGACGAAAAATTAAAACACTAAAAAGCGTTCTTTTCATTTTGACTTAGGTTTGGCCTTTACAAATTATCTTCACACAACATGACCCAGATCAAATTGGCCAAATCAGCATTGCTGAATATGCCGAGCATTACACTTTTTTACGAGGACGAATCAAGCAAACTCATTTCACTTGAGAAGCAACAAATACAATACATAAAGAAGGAAACAGACAAGGATCACGAAATAATTTGTATTCAAGAATTGCCCGTCAACCACTATTTCATTCCTGTAAAAAAAGAAAGTGTGAATGCTGAAATGCTCGAAACATTTCGAAAAAAAGGCAACACACTTTTGTCCCTTGTAAATGGCTATAAAGTAACAGAGGTTTGCATAGTGAATGAAACCAACGAGGCCGCACTTTCTATTGCGCTTACCGAAGGCATGGCACTAAGCAATTATCAGTTTCTTAAATACTTCAAAGACAAAAAGAAGAAAAAAAATACACTTGAGTCCATCTCAATTGCGGACAAAAAACTTTCGCAAAATGACATTGATGAATTGCAAAATATTGTGGACGCCACCTGCACCGCACGCACCCTGGTCAACGAGCCACTTTCTTTTTTGACCGCAGAACAGTTCAGCAAGGAGATGGAAAAATTGGGAAAGGAAGCGGGCTTCAACGTCACGGTTTTTAAGAAAAAAGAAATTGAACAAATGAAAATGGCTGGACTGCTTGCCGTGAACCGAGGCAGCATGTTGCCACCCACTTTCAACGTGATGGAGTACAAACCAAAAAACGCCAAAAACTCAAAACCAATTGTGCTGGTGGGCAAAGGTGTGGTGTTCGACACAGGCGGACTAAGCCTCAAGCCTACTCCGGGAAGCATGGACGAAATGAAGTGCGATATGGGTGGCGGTGCTGCAGTGATCGGTGCTTTGTACGCTGTGGCAAAAAATAATTTGCAAGTGCATGTAGTTGGTTTGATACCGGCAACGGATAACCGCCCGGGCATGGATGCCGTGGTGCCACAAGACGTAATTACCTACAGCGATGGCACAACAGTGGAGGTGCTCAATACTGATGCAGAAGGCAGACTTATACTAGCAGATGCGCTGTTGTATGCAAAAAAATTCGACCCGGAAGTCTGCATTGATTTGGCCACACTTACAGGTGCCGCTGTTCGCGCTGTGGGCAGTTTCGCAAGTGCGGTCA